>JAKSBD010000725.1 GCA_022361295.1 Bacteroidales bacterium | reverse complement strand
TTCTTTATTAATTCATTATTTTCTGAATTCAATAATCATATATTGTTCAGACTGTTCTATTATTACAGGTGTTACATCAACATGGTTGTTATGCGAAATGCTTTCCCTGATTAATTGGGTGATCATGTCGTATTTACTGTTGGATATAATCATTCCGGAACCATCAATTAATTTTTTAAACGATGAAAAACCGGAATAATTGTACGGCGACTGCGTTAACCACCCACTAAAATGCATTTGTCCGCTATAAAATAAATTGGATATATTAAATATATTGAAATAAGCCACGCTATACCCCTTAAAAGGGATTAAATGGTGATTCTCCTGGTTTAGGTATTTATCAATAAGATCCTGTTGTTCAGATAAATGTGCATCACGTATTTCTTCTGACTCTTTACTGATAGTAATGGTTTGGTATACAAACAATAGCGAGACAATCACACTTGCTACCGGCAGTAATTTTGTTTTTCTTATATTGACGTTTTCGTTATAAATAAATGGCAACAGCATTACAACCGGGTATAGAGCAGATAAGAACACCCTGGGCTTAACAAAGGCGTTAGAAGAGAGGTAAATAAATATTACCAGGTAGTTACATACGATAAGAACAGGGATAATTTTCAATCTTTGCTCGGCAAATAGAAATATTAAAGTCGCAATCATCACTAAAAAAGCAGTGCCTGCGATAGTGCGCCTGAATTCGCTAATAACATTTAACAGACGATCATACAAAGACGGTTTTTCCAATAATCCATATATTTTTTGAACAGTTGGCAGATCGATGGCTTGAGGATTAGCGAAAAAATTAACCAGCAAGGTGTAATCTGCAGGCAAAATATCATCAGGTAATTGGGTAGAGATATCATTATTGGGATTATCATTGATCTTACCCCGAAATGCATTGAATGCCACATAATCCTTCCATTCCTGTTCGTGCTGATAATAGTATGTGTCAGCCAGTTTGGCACCCAAGCAGAAGCAAAGCGAAATAGCCAGTGTAATATGAGCGTACTTAATTCGTACAACCTTGTTTTTAAGAGCATCGATAATAAAAACGGGTGAGGCCATTAAAACAACCAGCATGGCGGCGTTAAAACGTATAAGTGAGGCAATAATAATAAGCACAATACCCATATAACTAATGCCACGTTTTGAATTAACAGTCAATAGAAGGCCTGCAGTAGCCACCATGGCAGCTGTAGTGGTAAATTGCAGTAATATCAGTAAACGTATGGATAGAGTGTAGCACACCAGTGCAAAACATACTTTCATAAACTTACTGATAGTGTGACTACTAATATAATTAACAATAATAGAAACAGATAGGATCTGAAGTGCTAAAAATGAATAGGTATACCACTCTATGGATGAGTTGAACTGGTATAGGAACTTAAGAATAAAACCAAATATAAAATTAATAAATACCAGATGTTCATTGGGCATGCCACTATAGGACCCTGAAGCAAACAGGGCCATGGCAATATCATCATTTGCTTCAAACCTGATGAATAAAAAAGCATTGACACACCAGTAGATGACAATGGTTAATAAAACGATAAGAACAATTTGTAGCTTAGGAGAATTACTCAAAACATGTTTTAGCTTATTCATTGCAGGGCAGGTTATTGGTCAGTACTGGTTTGATCGGGCTTAATTATTTCAGACTTATAATCCACCTTGTAGAGCTTTCCTTTATAAGAGCCATAGGTCAAAAGAGAAATCTTCCTGAAAATGTTTATCAAAGTATCATTCACCGGGCTTGTGGCAAAACAATCAATTTCAACAGGTGTCACATTTGTAAAGGCAGAAAGGTAAGCATTTGTTATTTCGGCGGATTGTTCCTGATTAATAATAATATAGTCGGGTTTATAGACATCTTTATGCCATGCAACCCTCTCTTTAAGCTCTCCACGTCGATCGATGTATTGAAAATCGCAAGCATTATTAATACAGGCATAATAATACTGTTCAGAACCAATAACTTTAGAATTGTGGTTAAGGTTCTTGCTGATCCATTGCTCTATTGTAGCATGCGAGCGTTCATTCAGATTAAGTAATACGGTTGATGTTTTAATGCAGAATAGGCCTGCATTAAACGCTATCAGAAGCCATGCCATTCTTTTAATGTATCGTTGAGTACTTAACAGCTCTATGTGACTGAAAATAATACAATACAGAAAACCCACAATGAATGCCGAATAAAGACCTGTATCACTGATAAGTATATAATATAATAAGACTGGTAGCAGATGAAAATCCAGCTTTTTAATGCCTTGCTTTCTTACTACCATAATGATGGTAAAAATGAGTAACAAAAGAAGCGGAATCTGTAATTTAGGAATTAATCTTTCGCCTCCAACAAAAGCCTCAAAGAGAGTCAGGTTACTAATTATAGGTGTACTGGTATAGTAGTCGATAAAATTCCCATACCCCCAAAAAGCATAGAATATCCAGATTGAATAGATGTATACAACCAGTGTGATGCATAAAAGCAGCACGATATAGCGTTTTTGTTTTAACAAACTGATGCTGTAGTATATCCATATTGGAATGAGTAAAAATGCAATGCGTGGCGTTGTTAGCAAGGCCAGTGTACTTAATACAGATGCCATTAAAAGGAGGGGAGTGCCTTGATTTTTATACCAATAAGGGACGTAAACGAAAACAGCAAATAATAAGGCCAGCATGTCCATTCGCCCTGTTTGTGCATTTAATAAATATAAAGGATCGAGCAGCAGCATGACAATCAAGAGGCTTTTATATTTAGAATGCCTGAATAGTGTCTTATACAATACCAGAGCCACCAGCAATGCTGCCATTAGATTGATGATTCTGAAGCTAAAAGGATTAAATCCACCAATGGCTGTGCTAATCTTGGTTAGCAGAAAATAAACCGGACCATAGGTTAATATGGTTTGGTCGGACAAAGGCATAACCGTTTGTGTAAAACCATTACCTGCATTTAGATTATAAGTGATTGAAGCAAAGAATGTTTCATCGAACCATGGTAAGGTGACAACTGATAAAAGAAGTAGTTGAGCGGTGACATATACCCCTAATAAAAGATATGGTATATATCTGTTAAGATTAGACATTTAGATACACTATTTATTTAGCTGAGAATTATTATTGTAAACTTTCGAACACCAGAAACAGTCGCCTAAAATAATAAATTCCTGACAGCTAGAAATCATCATTA
>JAKSBD010000723.1 GCA_022361295.1 Bacteroidales bacterium | reverse complement strand
GTATAACAGCAATGTTGTAATCTGCTTTTTGCCAGGTGAAGATTCCTTTGACCCGGCGCGAAAACTTTTTGGTCAGCTCTATGCTGAAGTCGCTGTTCAACAGGCTGTCAGACATACTTAGGAAACTGGTTTTGTAACCATCTGTTGCACGCTGGCCTATTGGCTTACTGTCAGTAGCCTCTCGTTTAATGTCATGTATTCTGGAATAATTAATGGCTATGTGCATGCCGTACTTTCCACCAAGGGCAGAGCCGCGTTTAATTCTGTAGAACAGTTCTCCCTGAAAGCCGGCTTCACCAACCAGTTGTGTAACATAGGGGTAAAAGGGGGTAAAGGCATAGGTGTGATTTTTGGTAATAGTGGGCAGGTAATTTATAGCCACATCGTTGAGTTGTGCATTTCTGTCTGAACGAAAACTCATGTTGTCCACCCATTTGTATTGAAGCATTAGCCCGAAACCTTTCACGCCATAGCTGGCATTGGTAATAAAAGTACTTCCCGGTTTATAGATGTAATTGTTGTCGGAACTGGGGTCCTGAGATTTCCAGGCGTACTCCATTTCCATGGAGAATCCACCATTGGAGAGGTTGATACGACCGGCACCGGCGCCCACGTTTTCGGGCAGCATGAGTAAGGGATCATTGTCTTTCTGGTATTTACTGACATAACTGCCGCCAAGGCTGATTCTGGTTTTACTGTCGGCCCACGAGCCAATGATGTCGTTCAATGAAATATCAGCATCAATGCCTCTTACCGTGCCGTCGCCCTTATCCCAATATAAACGTTGTTTACCAATAATGCCGGTAAGCATTACCCCGTTGACGGGCTTAATTTTAACCATAAATCCATCCATGGCATTGTCATATCCAAGGGTTCTTTCCTCGTATGCCCTGAATACAGCACCACTTCCAAATTGCCCGTAAAAGTTACCGGCAGTAATGTCGATAAAGTCATTTTGGTAACGGCCAAAACGATAAGCCAGGCCCATCCCGTCATAACGGTTGTCGTAGCCAAGCATAGTATTGAGGTAAGCTTCAAAGCGCACCCCCGCTGAAAAATTACCCTTGTTGTAATTCAGGTTCATGTAGGAATTGGACAGCATTCTTTCGGGTACACTGTCAGCACCAATCTTGGCATCGTGTATATAAGTTTGTGCATCAATCTGCACATTACCCGTGATAGTGCCTTGTTCACTATTTTGTGCCGATAGCCGGCAAACAAACAGCCACACAAAAGCTATATATAAAAATCTCTTAAGCATCAATTACTCTTTTGTTAGCTGCAGTATTTTGCTGAATAACTCTTCTTCATCACCTTCGTTATAGGATGTATGCTGATACACAACCTGCCCCTGACCATTGAGTAAGAAGGTATGGGGAACATTAACCACATTCATGGCACGACGCAGGTCGCCATTGGGATCGGCATACACCTCAAACTCCCAGCCTTTGCCATTGATAAAAGGTGCTATGCGTGTCATGCTGCGACTGTCATCGATGGAAATGGCAATGACCTTGACACCCGTTTCATCCTGCCAGTCGGGATACACCTCGCTAATATTGGTCAGCTCATTAACGCAGGGTTTACACCAGGTTGCCCAAAAGGATATAACCATCGGTTTACCGTCGTTATTAAGTGTAGATGTGTTGATAGTCTTGCCTTTAAGAGTCTTGATATTGACCGATGGAAGCTGGCAAAATGCTCCGATTGAGCATGCAGACAGCAGGAAGACAATCATGATATGATTCTTCATAGTGTGTTTTTTTAGCTGATATAATGCGTTTGAAAAATGCCCCGGCTTAATATCTGTCTGCAAGAAAACTCCATTTTTATCGTTACGCTTGCACTCAAAATGGTCATTTACAATAGTAAACTCTCATTTTTCTGGCTACACAAGCCTCAAAAATGAAGCCTTCTTATCAGACACTGTACTCAATTTTTAAGTACATGAATTAATCGGTTTAAACCGGGGCATAAACATTACCTAGAATTAATTTTTCATAACACGCTTAACAACAACCGAGTTGCCGATGTAAAGCTTGACGATGTATAGTCCATTACTCAAATGACCCAGTTGGGTATTGTGTTGCATAGTGCCCACCGGCTCATCAAGTACCTTTGACCCATTGATGTTATAAACCTCCACTTTATCTACAATTGCTGGTGATTGGATGAATAACAATCCTTTTGTTGGATTAGGTGTCAAGCTGATTTGTGCATCCAGTTCATTTTTATCAATACTGGTGTCAACTGGCAGCAAGCCTGCCATCACTACTTCTTTTGTATCAGCATCCTGAACAAAAAAGCCTACTTGTGCATTGGCTGTTGTCATGTCATCAGGCAATTCATAGCTAAAGCGATACTCATTGCTTTCACCTTTATCAGTGTTTACCAAAGCGGTTCCTTCGTCGCCTGTTAACATTTGACGCATCACGTTAGGGAAGTCTTTCTCACCATTGTTACCTGGTGCAGAATCGTATTCGTGCGACTCACTTACAACAATGTGTGTGACCATATTGCGATCTTCAAACGATTCGGCATTGGTGAGGCTAAGCTCCACTTCAAGTGTCATCTCTTCAAACTTATGTCCTCCGTTGGCAGCTACAAAGCCTGGACGTGCGTATTCGCGATCAATATCATTTTGTGTGATATTGTTGGGAGAAGTGACTTTTTTGTTTCCTGCCAAATGAACGGTTGGAACCGCATTTATGCCATAATAAAGTATGCGGTTTGAATTTTGCTCAGGATTGGCAAGGTAAAAATGATCGTCAGAACCCGGGTAATTGGAGTGGTATGTTATGTATAGCACTTTGCCTTTATTAACTTCTTCCTTAACCAAAGCTTTTAATGCAGGGTTTTGCTCAGCACACGGTCCGCAACTTGTGTTGGTGAAATGCTCAAGCAGTACAAGGCGTTGTTGCAATCCTTCACTCACTTCAATTGTTACCGTCAGACCTTCGTCAATGGCTTGCTCATTGGTATC
>JAKSBD010000423.1 GCA_022361295.1 Bacteroidales bacterium | reverse complement strand
TTGATCATCGGTCACCGATCATCGGTCACCCGTCTTCCGTCAAACGTGACTACTAAACGATTCAACTTACCACAATGATCAATCTAAATAAGTGGAACTGGATACCTCCAAAAGAGTGGCTCCGGATTCAAACAGTTGATTTACACACAGGTGGTGAACCTCTGCGTGTATTATATAATGGTCTGCCACAGATAATTGGCAATGACATTCTTGAAAAACGACGTTACTTCAGAGACCATCTGGATCATATTCGAACTGGTACTATGTTCGAACCCCGGGGACATGCCGATATGTATGGTGCCCTGATAACGGAACCAATTACAGAAAATGCTGACTTTGGCACCTTTTTTTTACACAATGAAGGATACAGCACTATGTGCGGTCATGCTATTATTGCACTAACTAAACTGGTATTTGATACTGGTATGATTACCAAGGAAGGTGAAGAACCCGAATTGATAATTGACGCGCCTCCCGGACTGATACGTTCTAAAGCATTTCGAAAGAATGGTATTGTTGAAAAAGTATCCTTCCTCAATGTACCATCGTTTTTATTACTCAGGGATGAAACTATAACAGTAGACGGAATTGGCGAACTTACCTTTGATGTGGCCTATGGCGGTGCCTTTTATGCTTTTGTCGATGCCGATAAGCTAGGCATAGAAATGGAAGAAAAAGATTATAACAAACTGATTGACTGGGGACGTCGCATTAAACATGCCGTTATGGAAAGATACGACATCAGGCATCCGTTTGAGGAGGATTTAAGTTTTTTATATGGTACTATTTTCACCGGAAAGCCTAAAAATCCCAATCACCACAGTCGTAATGTCTGTATTTTTGCTGAAGGTGAAGTAGATCGCTCACCAACCGGTTCGGGAGTGAGTGCGCGTGCAGCATTGCATCATGCTAAAGGAGAATTAAAACCCGGCGAATCCATTACCATTGAAAGTATCCTTGGAACTACTATGGATGTGATGGTTAAAGAAGAGACAAGCTATGGCCCTCACAAAGCTGTTGTTCCTGAAGTAACAGGAACTGCTCACTTAACCGGTAAAAATGAATTTTGGTTCGATCCTGCTGATCCTTTAAAGGAAGGATTCATTTTCAGGTAGCAATAGTTGTTTAAGTCATCTCACCTTAAAAACCTATGGTGATTAAGCTAAAATTATTAGAATCTATCAACAAAACTTTAATAATAACACAATGAAATCATTAATAACAACCCTTATTCTTATGCTTGCCACTTGCAGCCACATTTTGGCCTGCACTGTTATTGCCATAGGAAAAAAAGCATCTGCCGACGGATCGGTCATTGTATCACATACCGATGCAGGCCCGGATTGTCGGATCAACCCGGTGCCAGGCCAGCAATTTAAGGCTGGTGAAAAAGCACCCGTTTATTGGGGCATGATTGAATCGGGACGTCCTTTAGGCGACTATGGTGAGGTGATTGGTCACATACCACAGGTTGAGCAAACCTATGCTTACTTTCAGACGGCATACCCACAAATCAACTCTAAACAACTGGCTATTGGTGAAAGCACGCTGAGTCAGCGACCTGAACTAATGGTTGATCGCTCAAAGTGTGAGCAAATAATGACAATAGAGCAAGCTCAGGCCTTTGCTATGCAGCGTTGCACCAAGGCTGAAGATGCTTTGAAACTGATTACAGAATTGTTGGAAACTTATGGATTCCTGCCCTCGTGTATTGACGAAAGCGAATCATTGGTAATTGCTGATACTGAAGAAATATGGGTACTTGAAGTATTTAGCGTGGGGAACAACTGGAAAAAAGACAGCGGCAAGCCAGGTTGTATATGGGCGGCTCAGCGAGTGCCGGACGACCATGTGATGATCATTCCCAACTGGAGTATCATCAAGCAAATAGACATTAATGACAAGGATAACTACAGAGCTTCATCGAACTATATGCAGGAAGCTATAGACCGTGGCTGGTATAATCCCGAATCGGGCAAACCATTTATATGGCAGGAAGTCTACTCTCCTATCCCACGCGAATGGTCAACTTCCCGCTTCTGGTTGTTTTACGCCACTTTTGCCCCTGATTATCGCGAGTGGCCAGACCGTTTTTCCAAATCAGTTTGGGAAGGCGAAAACCAATATACGCAATACATTGAGCCGATATCAATTTATCCGTTCTCTGTTAAACCTGAGAAAAAGCTATCTGTAAAGGATGTAATGGCATTTCAACGTTCTACCTTCGAAGGCACTGTTTATGACAAAGAAAATGCTTCGGCCTGGTATTATCCCGATGAAAAAGGCCAACTGACAAAAAGTGCTTATGCAACGCCTTTTCCTACAAAAGAGATGCGTCGTGTGATGAATATAAACAGTCGTCGCAACGTAGCACGCGCACGTGGTGAATACGGAATGGTGGCGCAGTTGCGCGGTTGGCTGCCCGATGAAATAGGTGGCGTCTATTGGTTTTACGTTGATAATGCATATACTAGTGCTTATGTGCCTATTTATACCGGCGTAACTGATGTGGCTGAATGCTACAAAGTATACAATCCTGATTATTACCAGGATAACAGTATTCGTTGGGCGGTTGACTTTGTTGATAACCTGATGTATTTGCGCTGGCAGGATGCCCACAGGAAAGTCATTGAAAAACGTGATCCTTTGGAAGCTCGTTTTTTTATGGAACAAAAGACTGTTGATGAAAAAGCACAGGCCCTAATGAGTAAAAGTCCTAAGAAGGCAAAAGCTTACCTGACACAAGTTACTATTGACCGCATGAATGAAGTTCACCAATTATTTAAAGAGTTAAAGCTGGATTTGATTTCAGAGTTTACCAATAATAAACAAGGTATTTAGAGGTTTATAAAATATTAGATATCTAAAAAACCTGAGATCGAAATTTAATGTCCACCTCAGGTTAAAAGTGAAGTTGTTTAATGTTGTAGGGGGATTTCGAGAGTGACGCATTGATTTTCAGTGGCAAGGCTCAAATTTTAGTTGCGTAGCCTAAGCTACGGAATAAAAATTAGCAGAAGCCAATGGAATCAAGATGTTACTCGCAGATTTTCAATATAACTTTAAACAACTTCAGTAAAAAACTA
>JAKSBD010000541.1 GCA_022361295.1 Bacteroidales bacterium | reverse complement strand
TTCGGCAAGCTCAGGGATCACATTCGGCAAGCTCAGGGATCACATTCGGCAAGCTCAGGGATCACATTCGACAAACTCAGGGCAATGTCATTAAGTTAAGGCTGCAAGGGGGATATCATTATATGACAAAAGTCAACTTTTCACTGTTAATGTGTAACAAAAAAGGGATCATACAAGTATAAATCGATAGTATTTCTTTCTCAGAAAAAGGGTGTTGGCATTATTCTTTAAAACATTAACAAATAATTATAGAGCCTCGCCATTGCTGTCTGAAATAGAACGCTAATTTTGTAGTTGAATAGGGGAAGTCATATGTCGTATATCTACATTGTGTGTTTAGCACTTATTGTGTTTTTTTCATTCTCCCTGATAACAAAAAATCAAAAAACGTTATCAGAAAAGATCTTTACGGCCTGGATTTTCATATTGGCCGTGACTGTTTTAGGCTTCTTCCTGCATTCAATAGGTCTTTTTAACCGGTATCTGTTTCTTTTCTCTGTTATTTGTGATACACATGTATTACATGGTGTCTTCTTCTACTTATATGCACGCAGTTTTATCGATAAGGATTTTAAACTTAAATACATACATCTCTTAAATGTTATCCCCTTTGCTGTTTTGCTGGGATTAAAACTGTACTTCAACACCGTACTGGGGGTGATGGACTGTTACGGAACGGGTTGTATACATGAAGGCAACCGCTACGTTGACCTGTTAAACTTTTTAAAGTTCTTTATTTTGGGAGCCTATATTTTTGGCGGGTGGTATGAAGTGCAATCGAAGAAATTGACAGATAGTCAATTGAAAGGGGTTAGCCAGCTGCGCACCACCTGGATAAGTAATATTACCATTGGAGCGTTTGTTCTATTCAGCCTGTCAGCGGTATACAAAGTGCTTCACCGACTCAATTTTGACTTCTTAGGTGATGACTTAACGGTGGTTAACCTGATGGTGTCCTTTTCGATTATGATATTCCTGTATATGGGTAATAGCTACGCTTATCTGTTTGTGGCGCCCGTAGCAGGAGAGAGTTTGGTATTAGATACCGATAAAAGCAATGCTGCAAGGCCTGTACATCAACCGAAGTTAAAGAAGCCTGAGCACGAAGAAGATATTGAAATTGAGAATCTGGACGAAAAGTTCGACCTCATAGAACGCTTTATAAATGCTGAAAAGCCCTACCTGCTTGGGCAGTATACAGTCAGGGCTTTATCAGAAAGCGTGGAAATACAACAAAGTGAGATATCTGTTATTATTCAGAAGAAGACGCAGAAATATTACTGTGATTATATGAATGACTACCGGGTTGAAGCGCTAAAGAGTAAGTTAGATGATGCTGAAAATGATAAGTATACGATATTTTCATTGGCCATGGATTGTGGTTTTGCATCTAAAACCAGTTACAACCGCATCTTTAAAAATCACACAGGGCAAACGCCAACCGAATATCGTGAGGCGCAGCAGAGAGTATAAAACCATATAAAGCTTCCTTACTTACCCGGTCACCTGTGGTAGTACCTGTTTAACACTACTTCCTTATGCATCTAATGAGCTGTCGCTAATTAGCGACACCAGTTATCGTCAGCTAGCGACACGAACTGTCGCCAATTAACGACGGCCTCTGTCGTCAGTTAGCGACCTGAACTGTCGTCAATCAGCGACGCATGCTGTCGTCAATTAACGACACAAGCTGTCGCCAATTAGCGACGCATGTAATGATAGTAAAGGAATGTGTGGCTATACCACTAAGGTAGACGACATGTATTAAGTAATATAGCAATTTGCAAGCTGCAATTCAGCTCTCCTCTGCTGCCGTGCGATTCAGATTAATACGGACCTATTACATCACCTGGATCTTATCTTTGCTAAAGGCCGTGCGCAGCATTTTGCTGTTCCGGTAAACGGTCTTGACCAATACTCTGTATTGACCGGGCTGCATTTCAGGAACTTGAAGCAAGAGGCGCGCATTGGTGTTTTCTGCCACTATATCAGCTTTGATCACCTTCGCTGATCCATCCATCTGCAGATACACGCCCTGTCTGTCATCATCGGGATCAAACTTCAGTCTGTTGCCTCTTATTACCAGCAAGCTGCCAACAGCTACCGGCCCATCAAGGGACTTGTTTTTTATATCGAGAAAGCGTTTAATGACAGGCATTAATGATTCACCTGTTTTACGCCTTGGTTTAATTCTGGTGGTGACTTTATTAAGACGCTTTCCACTTGTGATATTCATTTTAACACTGTGCTTCTTACTGTCAAAGGGGCTGTTGTAATCATCGAATGAGCCGCCTATGGATGGTTTAATAGTATACATTTCTGTTGAAACAATATCGCCCTCTTCAAGAGCCTGACAAATGGCTTCGTGATAAGCTTCTATCATAGATAAAGCTTCACCTTTTGTAATGCCACTACCGGGCCTGATGATGGATTCAATTAAATCATCCTCATTAATGGTTTTTCTTGAAACCGGAACAGCATGATAAGCTTTCTTGGTAGTTAGGAGGTTACTCTTAATCAATTTAAATCTTAGAGTCATATACTTTAGTTAGGGTGTTTATATAACTGTTAAAATAAAACAATTCGGGAAAAATATAATGGTTCTGCAAATTTTTGTTATCAACTGCCTTGATGAAACCTGTTTTGTAAGTGTAAGAATATCAGGCGATGTGTCGTACCATATTTTTCTAACACCTCCTTTTGTAGCCCCAAAATATTGTTTGGTTCCGATTTGTTAATAAGAGTTAACACCTTTGATTCAGGAAAAGTCTCAATCAATTTTAATTAGGAATTAATGACAAGGTTTTTGAAAAAGAATGGTATCCGTACCATTATACAAATGGCTCTTTTGGCGGTAGTATTATATTGGTGGGTGAGGGCGATTATTAACCCAAGGCTGTTTGTTGATTTTGAAGCATACTGCCCAATGGGAGGTATTCAGTCAATGTTTACCTTTTTAGATAACGGTGCACTGGCCTGTTCAATGTCAGGTATGCAGTTGGTTTTAGGTGTTACATTACTAATAGCAGTACTGCTGTTCAGTAAATTGTTTTGCGCATATATATGTCCGCTTGGCACCATTTCAGAATGGTTTGGTAAGCTGGGCCGAAAAATGAAGATTCAGGCCACGATTCCTCCAACGGCCGATAAATTATTGCGTGTATTGAAATACGTATTATTGGGCATTACCTTCTATTTTACCTTGGCTTCTAATGAGTTGTTCTGTAAAGAGTACGATCCTTTTTATGCAGCTGCCAGTCGCTTTGGAGAAGATGTGGTGCCCTGGATGGCTATTTCGGCCATGTTGGTGCTGGCTATCGGCTCAACGGTAATACCTATGTTCTGGTGCCGTTATGTGTGTCCGCTGGGAGCATTCTCTAACCTTTTCAAACATATTTATATTGTTTTAACCCTGGTCATTGGTTATGCCATTATCTATTCGCTGAAAATTGAAGTTAGCTGGATTTACCTGCTGATTAGCTTATTTATTGCCGGTTATTTCTTTGAGGTATTGCTGCCTGAAAAAACCAAGAGCATGCAGGTAATGAAAATTACCCGTAACTCGCATTCGTGTATCGATTGTGGTTTATGTTCCAAAAAGTGTCCGCAGGGCATTGATGTAGCGTCACTGGAAGTGGTGAATCACGCAGATTGTAACCTGTGTGGCGACTGTTTGGGTGCTTGCCCGGTAAGTGATACACTGCAGGTGAATCAGAAAAACAACTTCCGCTGGATGCCGGTGGCTGCCCTGTTTGTATTGGTTCTTGGTGGTATTTACTTAGGTAACAAGCTTGAGGTACCAACTGTAAATATGAAATGGGCCGATGACGAAGTGGTGGCGAATGCAGCGTTATTCGAATACAGCGGATTGAAAAACATAAAGTGTTACGGTAGCAGTATGTCGTTTATCGGACAGATTAAAACTGTACCAGGCGTTGTGGGAGCTGCGACCTACGTGAACTCAAAATCGGTTAAGGTTTGGTACGATAGTACTAAAGTAAGTTCTGACGGTATTAAAAAGTCTTTGTTTACCCCAACCAAAGTACATGTGAAAGACCCTGCTGATTCAATTAAAGTGGCGATTGTAGAGGCAAAAGTATATAACCTGTTTGACCAGATGGACGTGTTCTACATGGATCAGTTATTGCGCAAACGCAAAGATATCTATGCTTTTGAATCATCGTTTGGTGAACCTGTTACCCTGCGTATGTACTGCGATTATGATATTGACCTGGAGTCTTTGAAAGAGTCCATAGAAACTGAAAGTATCCCGTTGATTAGTGGCGGCAAGGAATTTACCCAGGAACTGGAATTTGAGGTATCGTCTATCGATCGCCTGAAAGAATTTGCCTATGGAATTAATGTACGCCAGTACATGTTTATGCCATTTAAACGTGCGTTCAACGATCGAAGCAAATACAAAAACAATGAACTGGCCTCATTTGAAATGGTATTTGACGAGTATCCGCGCAATAAGCAAATGATGGACTTTATGATTAACCATGTGGGTAAAGCACAGCCTTATGTGGTAGGTATGGTAACTTACTTTAAAACAGAGCCAACACTTCGTGTATTCTTTGTAAGAGGTAAAGCAGAACCCCAGGAAATAGTAGATAGAATAACTGAAGAAAAATTCAAAATCACATACGATAACGGTGTAGTTGAGGAATTTGACAATCCATACACCTTTAAATAAAGGACTCAACCTTAATCGCAAAAAATCTAAGAATTACCAATAAATGGTGATTGCCGGCGCAGTCAAAGGACTATAGTTTTGCACACTACTCAAACCGGCAATCACATTATTAACCTATTAATTACAAAAGTATGAAAAAGATTTACACACTATGTTTATTGGCCGCGATGGCTTTAGGAATGCAGGCGCAGGTAACACTTGTAAAGGATATTAATCCGGGAACGGGTAATTCAAGTCCTGGTGAGATTTTCGTGTTTGGCGATCACTTTTATTTCAAAGCTGATGACGCAAATGCAGCAGTAGACCATGGCTCAGAGCTTTGGAAGTCTGATGGAACAACAGATGGTACTGTTCTTGTGAAAGATATTCGGTCAGGTAGTTCCAATTCAGGACCCTTTGACTTTTTTACATTGAATAATGAGTTGTTTTTTACAGCCAATGATGGAGTTGCCAACCCCTGGAAGACCGATGGAACTGAAGTTGGTACAGTTAAGGTAACTACAGGACCAACAATCCTGGCTCCTGTTGAATTGGAAGGTGTTGTTTATTACAAGCATACGAACACACTTGACGGTATATCGAATGATTTGTGGCAATTTGACGGAGTATCTCAAACGGCTGTTGCAGACGCAGGTACAACAGAAGAGAACATTTTTGATTTTGCTGTTTTTCAGAGTAAGATATTCTTGTATGCTAATACTGCTGCTGACGATGCAACATATGGCAATGAATTATATGTTTACGACCCGGCAACAGATTTATTCACTTTGGTAAAGGATATTACAGGTGACGACGCAAATTCGGGTATAAGTAATTTCACAGTATTAGGGGACAAGCTATACTTTGAAGCATTAGGTGGATTATGGGAAACCGATGGAACAACTGATGGTACGATTGCCATTGCTTCGGCAGCAACTTTATCAGGTGTCAATAACCTATATGCATGGAATAACTTGCTATTACTTGAAGGTGATAATACCACTGATGGTGATCAGTTATATGTGTATAATCCTGCAGACGGAACCACTACAAATATCAGTAATATTTCCGGAACCAACTCTAATCATGATCCATCTGATTACTGTCCGTATAACGGTTATTTGTATTACCGTGGTGAGGATGCAAATGACACGAACGGGCATTTGTTTAGAACAAATGGTACAACCATTGAGCAATTAGACAATGTGGTTAAAGA
>JAKSBD010000372.1 GCA_022361295.1 Bacteroidales bacterium | reverse complement strand
TTGATTCAACAGAATATTATCTGGCCTGTGCAGAACCGTTACCCGATAACCCCCTGCCACTTCCTCAGGATGCTCCTCACCTGCTTAATACACTTATCAAAAACTTCACAGACAACAGCTTTACCTCTAGCCTCAATAAAGACCTTCAGGAGAAAACTAATCAGATTATTGAGAATTTTTACAGCGTAAACAGGCACAATGAAATCAACAACATAGCAGCTATTGTTATTGACAATAAAACAGCACAGGTGAAGGCCTATGTTGGCAATTCATCCTTTAACACCCATGGTCATGGTCACGATGTAGATATCATACAAGCCAAACGAAGTACAGGAAGTACTTTGAAACCGTTTCTTTATGCAGCATCTTTAGATGACGGTTTGATCTTGCCACATATGCTTCTATCTGATGTACCAACATATTACAGCGATTTTTCTCCTCAGAACTACAACAAACAGTTTGATGGCGCCGTACCGGCCCATACGGCACTATCCCGTTCTCTAAATGTACCATTTGTTCGTATGCAGGATGATTACGGAACGGAGAAATTTCATACCTTACTACGTAAATTGGGCATAAGTACTATTAATAAGCCGGCTTCACACTATGGTTTATCGTTAATATTAGGTGGTGCCGAAACATCTTTGTACGAGTTATCTTCAGTCTATTCTTCACTGGCTCGCTGCCTGATGACCTATACCTCGCAATCGGCTCAGTATGACAAAAATGACTTTCGATTAGCTCACTTAACACTAAATGATGGTTTTACTGAAGTTGCATATAGTTTCCAGCCGCAAGTTTTATCTGCCGCATCTGTTTACCACACCTTTGAGGCTTTAACCAATGTGCAACGCCCCGAGGAAGAAACCGGCTGGGAGAACTTTTCATCAGGACGGAAAATTGGTTGGAAAACCGGCACCAGCTATGGTTTCAGGGACGCATGGGCTGTTGGTGTATCACCAGAATATACAGTTGGCGTTTGGGTTGGAAATGCCAGTGGAGAAGGCCGACCTGGGATAACAGGCGGAAGTGCCGCCGCTCCTGTTATGTTTGAAATATATCGCCAGCTACCTCCCACAACATGGTTTACAAAACCATATGACGACATGCAACAAATCGCCATTTGTAAACAAAGTGGTTATAAAGCATCGCAGTTTTGCTCTGAAACAGACACCACATACATCACCAATATTGAACACGACTTACCGGTATGCCCTTACCATCAGCTGGTTCATTTGAGTGCCGATAGAAAATATCGTGTCAATGCAGACTGTTATCCAGCAAACGAAATACAGCATCAAAGTTGGTTTGTTCTTCCACCGGTAATGGCCTGGTATTATCAGTTTCGTGATCCTCTGTACAAATCGCTCCCCCCATTTAAAAGCGATTGTTTTGAACAACAACAGGCAATTGAAATTATTTACCCTCAGGCAAACGCACAACTATTTGTACCTAAAGAAATGGATGGTAGTCTGGGACGAATTATTTGCAAAGCTACACACCAAAAAGCTGCTTCTCACTTGTTCTGGCATTTGGACAATGAGTATTTAGGCCGAACAATTCACCATCATCAAATGGCTATCAATCCAGAGAAAGGCTGGCATACCCTTATCATCACTGATGCAGATGGAAATTCCGTGTCTTGTCGTTTTGAATCTTTAGGAAAAGGCGAATAGGTTTGGATTTGGATATACGATGTGAGATGGTTGCATGTTCGAATGACGATGTTTGATATATAATTTAGGGATGTGAAAATGTATATGTAGTGTAAAATTGAATATGCATTTCAAGGGTGTCACAATTCAACAATTTTGAACCTTCTCCCCTCCTGATTGGTTAATAATAAGTTAAAGTCCCGTCCCTCATCAAGCTAACATCTTGATTCTTTTGTATGAAATATTAACTTTGTGAACCACGCTATGGTAAGGTCTTTGTTAAATGCCACAAAAGACCAGTTAACTCGGGTAAAAAATAATAAATACTGAATATGAATAAGTTTTTTAGAACACGTAAAGTAAGATGGATTGCAGGAGTATCACTTGTGCTGGTGATGACGTTAGGGCTTTACAGTTTTAACGATGATAAACGAAATTTCGAAGTCGTTAAAAACCTCGATATTTTCTACACCCTCTTTCGCGAAGTAAACAGCTACTATGTGGATGAAACAGATCCGGAAAAGCTAATTACTGAAGGGATTAACAACATGCTTGAATCACTTGACCCTTACACTACCTATATTCCAGAGTCAGACATGGAAGACTTCCGTTTTATGACAACAGGAGAATATGCCGGTATTGGCTCATTGATTTCCAAGCGTGGCGAATACGTTGTAATTGCTGAGCCTTATGAGGGTTTTCCGGCGGCAATGGCAGGTTTAAAAGCTGGTGATAAAATTCTGGAAATCGATGGAAAAAACATGGTGGGTAAAAACACCCCTGATGTGAGCGATAACCTAAAAGGCGCTGCCAATACCGAATTAAAAATTAAAGTACAGCGCCCTGGTGTTGAAAAGCCTATTAATATTGAGCTTGAGCGTAAAAAGATTTCGATAAATCCTGTGCCATACTATGGTATGGTAAATGATCGAACAGGTATCATCCAGTTAAACAACTTTACCCAGGATTGCTCACGTGAGATTGAAAAAGCGTTTCTTGATTTGCGTGATAACCAAGGAGCTGAAAGCATTGTGTTAGACTTGCGTGCTAACCCGGGTGGTTTATTAGATGAAGCTGTGAAAATCGTTAACCTTTTTGTTCCTAAAGGGTCAGAAGTGGTTAGCACCCGCGGAAAAGTAAAACAATGGGATAAAACCTATAAGGCTATGCGTCAACCAATTGACACAGTAATGCCTTTAGCTGTTTTGATCAGTCGTGGTTCTGCTTCGGCTTCAGAAATTGTATCCGGGGCTATGCAGGATCTGGATCGTGGCGTTGTTATCGGTCAACGCTCGTTTGGTAAAGGATTAGTACAGACCACCCGTAATTTATCTTACAATGCTAAATTAAAGGTGACAACTGCTAAATACTATATTCCATCGGGCCGATGCATACAGGCATTGGATTATACACACCGCGACGAAGATGGTGCCGTTGGTTTGGTTGCTGATTCACTTATTAGCGAATATAAAACACTAAATGGACGATCGGTATTCGATGGAGGTGGTATTTCGCCCGATATCAAAGTTAAATCGCCTAAATATGCCAATGTAACTTTTGCGTTGGTGGTACAGAGTATGATTTTTGATTATGCTACCGAATTTGTTTTAAAAAACAAAACCATTGATGCTCCTGAATCATTTGCTCTGTCAGAAGAAGCGTACAATGAATTTATTGAGTTTGTAAAGGCTAAAGAAGACTTTAAATACGAGTCATTATCACAGGAGAAATTCAAGGATTTGGTAAAAACAGCCAAGCGCGAAGGTTACTACGAGAAATCTAAAGCTGACTTTACAGCCATGGAAGAATTATTAAAGCTGGACGTAGAAAAGGATATGCGCCAATTTGAGGACGAAATTAAGGAGTTAATGGTGATGGAGATAGTAAAGCGCTACTACTACCAAAAAGGAGCCATTAAAGCCAGCCTGCAGAACGATATTGAATTAGAAGAAGCTAAAAAGCTGCTGAAAGATATGAACCAGTACAATGGTTTATTGGATGGCACCGTTGCGAGCCATGCAGGCGATCGACGTGCTGCTTCTAAGAAAAGCTAACAACAGGGATGACAGAGATAAGATAAAAGCGCTTGCCAAATGGCAAGCGCTTTTTTGCTTTATTAAATCTTTTATCAACCATTAACAGTCATCGTTAACCAGGTATATAATATTGCCACTGTAACCAAACTGTTATAATAATGAATTAGATTGATTTATAATTTGCCATATTCATTCCATGAAACGGCAAATTATACTGTTACGTGGTTTTTTTTTACAACCAGAAGAATTATGGAAAGAAGCAGATCGTGTAAGATTTATTCCTCAACCTTCTTAAAAATATAAGTGGTGCTAATAATATTATCTGAATTACCTCCCGTTGTTGACACCAGCAAGTATCCTTTATTTTCTATTTCTCCTATTTTAGCATGAATAGTCAACAGGTTCTCTTCCGGCTTAGTGGCATTTAATTTCCCCAAAGAGTTTTTCTCAACAGTGCCATCAGGATAAATAGTTACCATACTTGAAGGTTTCATACCATAAATCTCAAGTGTTCTGACAATTATGATGGAACTATCCGATGATGGAATTTTATCCTCCTGAGGAGTTTTTAAAGCTGTTAAAGTTAATGCACCTATAAAGGCCATGATAAGGACAATAATAATACTCGTTTTTTTCATAGATTATAATGATTTTAAATGTGTGTCAGTATTCAATTTTTACTATATATTTCCAGTTGACAATTATAAGAGATTACTTTTCGTTTAGTTGCTTTATCATTTCAAACTGCTTACCACTTGCCCTTACAGAGAAGTTTGCCAAAAAACTTGTTAGGGATTGACACTCCACATCAGCGTTAATCAATTTAATTGAATTACATTTGTTATGCTTCAATGCATTTTTTAGAAGTATGGTCCCCGCTCCTTTCCTCCTATGATCAGACTTAACTAGCAGTTGGGTTATATCACCTGATTGAGGTTCTGTAATACAGTAACCAACAAACATTTCATCTATAAAAGCGCCTATCGATATAAACTTATCGGCTTGTCGTCCTATGGCTTCAAAACTATTCTGCCATGAAGGATTAAACTCCATTTGACTTGTTAATAAACCACATTGTTCAAAATCAATCAATTGACACATTATAGAATTATTAAACTGTTTGTTTCTAAAGTTAATACCCGTTGTTTCCTTCACAAAATAATTAAACTCACGAGATACTTCAAAACCTATATTTTTATAGATCTTCACAGCTTTTGAATTATGTTGCAATACTTCGAGCAGGTATTGATTAATCCCGGCTTTCTTAAGGTATGGTAGTGAGTATTCAAATATTTTTGTTGCCAGACTTTTTCCTCTAAAAGCAGGTATGGTTCCTGTACCGGTATCGTAGGCCGTTTTTAGGTTATTGAACAGGCCAATGCCATTTAAGGTGAACGATACGATGGTGTCACCCTCAACAGCTGCAAAGGACAGATCGGCTACGAATCCACGACGTTGCAGCATATTTTTCAATTCATTTTTAGTTAGTTGAAAATCATAATCTTGAAAGGCTTCACTAAACGCTTTATATATCTCTTCAAACTTGAAATCAGTTAATGGTAAAATATTCATACAATAATTTAATTTGGGCAAATAAACAAGTACGCATAATACCTCATAGCTAAGCACATACGCAACTTATTTGAATTAAATAATTCGACTCACTTTTAATAATACTCTTAATTCAGTTTTATGTATTCCTATAGTTGTTGTGAATTATTACCAAACATAACGAAAACGCTAACTTTTCATATCCTTATACCCCAGATCTTCAACCTTATTCAGCCACTTAGAGAGCGTTGTTTTAGAGGAGCCCTTAACCGGAGAAAAGGACGTCACTTTAACCGGTTTAACACCACAGAAGTTGAGGATGCCTTTTTTCATGGCATTGTGGCCAGGTTGCTTGTATATCCAGCGATAATACCACGACGGAGTATCCATGGTCACTATCAGACGGGCACTTTTACCTTTCAGTAATTTATCCCACCAAACCGAGTCATTGCGATAGGCAAAAGCAAAGCCCGGCAAAAATACGCGCTCGATAAATCCTTTGAGCAAAGCAGGCTGCGTGCCCCACCATGTTGGATAGACAAATACCAGTTGATCAGCGGATTTAATAGCTGCCCAGGCTTTTATCAGGTCAGGTTCCCAATCTGTGCGCTGCCGATAACCATGTTTTAAAATAGGCGAAAACTCTAAATCGCACAGATTAATAAGTTCACTGTCAACACCAGCCTTTTCAGTCCCGGCACGGTATCGATTAGCCAATTCAGTACTTAAGCTATTCTTGTCAGGATGACCATTAATGATCAGCACCTTCTTCATAACACATTGGTTTGGTTTAATTTATTCGCTTAAGGTATAAAATATCGAAGACATTTATTAATATGCTGATTTGGTAATTTTATTAATACGGGTATTTGTTCGGTGCATAGTTTAAAAGAAGATTCCCTTCATCCGCCGCTTAAGACCAAGCCTGTACACCCGCCAACAAGGATCATCCTTTCACACGTTGTGGCTCTGGCTTTAAATCGGCTACTGACACTTCAATTGATGGTAATGTCATCTTGGGTTTCATGCCAAATATTATACGCACAGCATTAAACGGTCGTACCACAAACCAATACAATAGAATGGTTAAACTAAATGATGAAACTGTAACAATTATAGCTTTCCATATCAATGGAATATCCAAATTAACTATAAAATATGCCAATAGTACAATTATCGGCTGATGAATCAGGTAAAATGGGTAGATTGCTTCATTAGCTATTTTCCTGAAGGGTGTATTATGATTCAGGTATCTACGCGCATAGCCTAAGGCAGCCAGGCCACAAGTCCACGCCAGTGTATAACTTGCTAATCGCCATACTAGTGTTGCTATTGCCTCTGATTCTATCTGGTATGGTAAAACAAACATGACTACTGCTGCCAGTATTGATTCTGTCAAATAAATGCGCTTTTGCCGTTCAATACTATTCATTAAACGATGATTAGACACGATGGTATAACCCGACAGGAAATATAATATGTAATAAGCAATTGCTGCCCAGTCGTTAATAAAATCATGTGTATTATCCGGGAAGTATGGTCGAAGTATAAGTTGTGATAACATTATTGGTATTAAAAAAAGGTTGGCACCAAAGCGCTTTTCAGCTAACGGAGCAATACTTTCAATACAGCTTTTAAATCGTCTGCTTCTCATAAAGTTAAGAAAAGGAGAGATAACTAATACAATAAAGAATAAATAGGCAATAAACCACAAATGATGCCAGCTAAAGTTACCGACCGGGTAAATGCCTTCAAACATGTGAGGATAATAATCAATCAATGAGTTATACTGATCTGCCCGCTCCAGGTAAACCTGTATAGGTACCAATATAAATATACCAGCTGTTAAAGGAATAAATAAGCGCTTCAAACGCTCCGATAAATATTGTTTGACACTCTTTGTCCCCAGAGCTAAAAAGGTACCTGCACCTGAAACCAATACGAGTAATGGCATGCGCCATTGACCAAGGTATTCCATAATGTACCAGAGCGTGCTTTTGTGCGCAAAAGTTTCATCATTCTTAATGTGCCAGTCCCAAGAATTAAAGATCATGCCTATATGGAACAAAAAAACACTGACAATAAGGATAATTCGTAGCCAATCGATATAATACAAACGTTGTTTTTGAGTAGTTGGTAGCTTTTCCATTTTGATTTGTTTTTGATGACGAAACAAATCTAGGGCGCAAATAGCCAATTAAACGACTGAGCCGTTCATCGGGCCGTTCGATATTAACGGCCCGTCCATTTAATACACGCCTATAAGACTGATATTGTGTATATTACACACTCTTATTAAGTTGTCTGAATTCTGAAGGTGTATGACCTGTATAACGCTTAAAAGCAGTATTAAATGACGATTTAGAATTATAACCAACCATGTCAGCTATCTCTTCAATGGTTAATTTCTTCTCTTTATCTCCAAGTAAAATCTGCGAAGCTTCTTTTATTCGATACCAGGCAATCAACTCAAAAAAGTTCTTCTCATATTTTTCATTAATTACCTGCGAAACATGATGTTTGTTCTCATGAATACTTTTAGCCAGTCCTAAGAGCGAAACAAGGTTATTTTTATAATAACTCTCCTCTTCCAATATGATCCTCAGTTTTGATAAAATACGCTCTTTATCGACCTCATTTAACGACGAACGCTGGTATTTGACCAATGAAATTTCAGGAAATAAATGCGGCGTATCAAAATACACTGATTTTTGCATTACCTGATAACTGGTTATAAAGAACATGAAAGAAATATAAGTAGCAATAAAATAGCTGCCTATATCGCTATCCATGCCAAAATAAAACTTAGTACCCATAAATATTACCACGATGATAAGAAAGTGGAACATGGTATTACGCAACATACGAAGCACTTCGTTTTTTGGCGCTAGAACAGATTGATTTAATACCCTTAAATTATTAAATATTAAAGCTAATGATAATGTGATGTAAATAATAAAATGAACCAAAGTCATTTCATTGACATAGTTTCTTAATCCTAAAGGATCTTCAGGATAAATGCGATCAACAGTAATATATTGCCAATCGGGATGCTTAGTTTCTAAATAAGAGTTGTATTTAAGTGCATCCGGCTGAATAAAGTAGAACGTCATATACATTAACCAGAACACTGCAGGAACAAGATGTATCCATTTTCTCCGGGATTTATCCTGATTGATAACTTCTTTACAATACAAATAAAACAGCGGACCAAAGGTGAAATTCATGGGTTCCGAAAAATCGGAAAAAGGTAAAAGCTGAACGATGTAACCGGTGTTATTGAGCAACTCCTCAAGAATAGTAAATGACAAAAAAAGCAACAATAACCCCTGCAGCAGGTTGGCCTGATTCTCCTGTCTACCCCTTTTTAGCAACATGAATGACAAAAAAATGCCCTGTACTACCCCGAGGAAAATGATCACATCAAAAACACCTATACTAATCGCTTCATTCATAAAACAGCTGGTTTGATTGATGTAATATCGTAAAATATCAGGATATGCCAGTTATGATTTGTTGATTTAATGCTCTTTTGAACAAATAGTATAAAAAAAAGACCTAAAGGCTTTTAGAGCGTTTAGGTCATGTATAGCATTTAGTTTAATACAATCCATTAAATTGAGTCCTATCATTTTTCATATCATGAAAACAAAGACATCCTGACAAACATATCACTTCATCTCATAAAAATTCTCTCCGTTTCTTATACAGTTTTCAATGGCCTTTAATTCTGTCTCGGCCAGCGCTTGTGACTCGTATTTACCAATTTCTTCAGCAGCATCAAAACTACCCTGACCAATTATCGTTCCAGTTAAATGATACTTTCCAAAGGATTTTTCAATGCTTACTCTCGACACATTTACAAGCGTCTTTTTGTCTTTTGTTTTGATCCACATAGCTTTGGTAATTAATTATTGTTGATTTTTTATTGATCATTTTATTTAATCCCTTGAACCCTGAGCTTTGAACTTATAAAACTCTAATGTGCTTCCAACCAATTAACACCAACACCCATATCAACATCAAAGGGCACAGATAAGCTGATTGCATTTTCCATTTCCTCTTTTACAATGCTTTTCACCTGCTCCTCCTCCGACTTAATCACATCAAAGTTTAATTCATCATGCACCTGAAGAATCATTTTAGAGGCGATATTTTCATCTTCAAAACGTTTTTGGATGTTCACCATAGCCTGTTTAATAATATCTGCTGCAGTGCCCTGAATTGGCGCGTTAATAGCATTTCTTTCTGCCATTCCGCGTACAACACCATTACGCGAGTTAATATCACTCAGATTACGCTTACGTCCAAACATCGTTTCAACATAGTTATTTTCACGTGCTTTGGCGACACTGCCGTCCATAAACTCCTTCACACCGGGGAAACTCTCAAAATATCCATCAATTATCTCTTTGGCTTCTTTACGTGATATTGTAAGGCGCTCAGCTAATCCAAAAGCAGAAATACCGTAGATAATACCAAAGTTGGCCGTTTTGGCTTTACGACGCATATCACTTGTTACCTCCTCCAACGGTACCTTAAATATTTTTGAAGCAGTTGCCGCATGAATATCTTCTCCACGATTAAAAGCGTCAATCAAATGTTTGTCTTTGCTGAAATGAGCCATCAGACGCAACTCAACCTGCGAGTAGTCAGCCGATAAGAACACATGCTCATCATCAGATGCAGTAAAGGCCTTCCGAATCTCTTTACCGTTTTCGTCGCGTATCGGAATATTCTGGAGGTTAGGGTTATTAGAACTTAACCGTCCGGTTACCACTGTGGCCTGACTATAGCTTGTATGTATCTTACCGGTTTTCTCATTTATAAGTTTTGGTAAAGCTTCCACATAGGTATTCAATAATTTTACCAAACCACGATATTCAAGAATAGCCGGTATAATATCGTGTTTGTCTTTTAGTTTTTGCAGAATCTCTTCACCAGTACTGTATTGGCCACTTTTGGTTTTCTTAGCTTTTGCATCAATTTTCAAAAGCTCAAACAGGACTTCTCCCACCTGCTTTGGACTTGAAATATTAAATGGCATACCAGCCAGTTCTTCAATCTTTTTCTCTAAAGCTATGATTTGCTCCCTTAATTTTCCAGCAAAGTCTTTTAAAGCCCCATCGTCAAGTTTAACACCTTCAAACTCCATATTGGCGAGAACATCAATCAAAGGCATTTCAATATTATAGAAAAGCTTTTCAACATCGCTACCTTTTAGTTCTTCCTGGAATTTTTCAGCTAACTGAAGTGTTATATCTGCATCCTCAGCGGCATAATCAAGAATGTTTTCCTGGGCAATATCACGCATGTTCTTTTGTTTCTTCCCTTTCGGTCCAACTATCGACTCGTAGGATATTGGCGAATAATTCAGGTATGTTTCAGCCATAAAATCCATGCCGTTCTTCAAACCCGGGTACAACAAGTGATGCGCCACCATAGTGTCGAAAAAAGCTCCTTTTACATCAATACCATAGTTTTTCAATACCAGTAAATCGTATTTAAGATTCTGCGCTATTTTAGTTGTTTTAGTATCTTCAAAAACAGCTTTAAATGATGAGATAACAGAACTGTTAACCAATCCATTATTCATTACAGGTACATAGTATGCCTCGTTGGCTTTCCATGAGAATGACATACCAACTAATTCAGCCTCCATTGCATTGACAGATGTTGTTTCAGTGTCAAAACAAAATTGCTTTTTAGTGCTTAATTCTGCCCTTAAAGAAGCCAGCTTTTGATCATTATCTACCAGGTAGTAATGATGAACGATATTTTTTAAGGATTGTCGGGATGTATAGGTCTCTTCAACAACTTCTTCGGCTGATGTCGCTGCCATGCCAAATAAATCACCCTGTACCGGTTTAGTGCCGTATAGAGAATTAATCCGTGATATCAGATTTTTAAACTCCAGCTCATCAAACAATTGATTGATGGCATCCATATTTGGTTTATCTTTCTTCAAAGCGTCTACGTCCAACTCAACAGGTACATCCAATCTGATTGTTGCAAGGCGATATGATAATTCAACCTGTTCGCGGAAATTGATCATATTCTCCTTCTGCTTTCCTTTCAACTCTTCAATATGCTCATAAATACCCGGTATACTTCCGTATGCTCTAATAAGGTCTTTAGCACGCTTTTCTCCTACTCCAGGGCATCCTGGAATATTATCAGCTGCGTCCCCCCAAAGAGCAAGAATATCAATCACCTGTAGAGGATTTTCAATATCAAATTTCTCTTTCACTTCATCGATACCCCAAATGTCTATTCCACCACCTTTGCTTCGTGGTTTGTACATAAACACATTGTCTTTAACCAGCTGAGCATAGTCTTTATCTGGCGTTACCATAAATGTCTTAAATCCGGCTTGTGACGCCTTAGCCGACAACGTACCAATCACATCATCGGCTTCAAAACCATCTTTGACAATAACCGGAATATTCATCGCTTCAATAAATTGCTTGATATATGGAACAGATGCTTTTATATCTTCTGGTGTAGCATCTCGGTTGGCCTTGTATTCAGGAAACTCCTCGTGACGAAAATTGGGTCCCGGCGGATCAAAAACAACAGCAATATGCGAAGGATTTTCCTTGGTTAATATTTCCAATAATGAGTTGGTAAAACCAAATATGGCGGAGGTATTAAATCCTTTGGAATTAATGCGAGGGTTACGAATAAATGCATAATACGCCCTGAATATTAATGCATAAGCATCTAACAAATACAAATCCTTCTTTTCTTCTGCCATAGCTATGTTGTGTTTTTTTGCTAAAGATAAAAAAAGCTTCCGGCTGTTACCTGATCACGGATAGCTAATTTACTGCCCACAGCAAACAATACATGGCAGGCATGATTTAATTACCTCTCGTAATGCCTATGTCTAAACCACAAATCCACAAAGAACATCAGTAATATTCCTGTGTTCTTTGTGGATTTGCGGGTAAATCTTATGGCAATATAAATATTGCTATCAGCTCTTCTTATTCATTATCAGTGGCATACCATTCGGCATAACTGGTGGCTGTTTCATTTAGTTTTAAACTGAATAGTTGAATATTGTCAGGTAAACGCTTTCGGATTCGTTCAGCAAAATCAATCAGCATGTTCTCACATGTAGGCTGATAATCCACTATTTCATGACGTTCTCCCATTTGAGGTAATGCCAGTAACTGCTCCGAAGGGGCGTTTTTACTGAGTACAACTGCATGATCAAGCTTATCTACTATTTCTTCATTGACAATTTGCTTTAAGTCACCAAAATCCATTACCATGCCTAACTTTGGATTACCTTCATCTGCAATAGGCTCGCCTATTACCGTAACATTCAAAATGTATGAATGTCCATGCAGGTTCTTACATAAACCATCGTAGTTCCATAAGGCATGCGCCATCTCAAATCTAAACTCCTTTGTCAATCGTATCTTTGCCATCTTCACTTAAAAAAAAAGACTGAATAAATCAGCCTTAATATCATCAACTTCTTACTTTGTTACTTTACTATTGTACACTTACTTACGCAATCAACAATATTGCGTAAACTATTGTGTTTAAGGTAATAAAAAGTATTCTTCCCTTGACGTTCACTGGCTAATACTCCCTTATCCTTTAAAATTCCTAAATGATGAGATGTGGTTGATTGTTCAATTTTCAGCAATTTATGAATTTCAGTGACAGTCAATTTACTACCATCTTCCAAATGGCTTAAAATAGCGATACGCATTGGGTGAGCAATTGCTTTAAGCATTCCTGCTGCCCTGTCCAGCATCTCCGTATCTAAATCTTTAATCTTCATCATTGAGCTTATCTAAATAAAATACTTATAAATACAAATATATAACTATCTTGTTATATTAGTATTACGAACGGGCAAAAATATTTAAATATTTAGATAATATCAATATGATGGATAAAAATCCTGAATAATAATTAAATTTGGCATCCATCGAAAATGATTGGTATTAGAACAAAGCTTATATGTCAGATACATCAATTATAAAGGCTCCTATAAAGGAGGAAATGAAGCAGTTTGAGCCTTTTTTTAAGGAGCAATTAAAGTCTAAGATTCCTCTTCTTGATATTATTACAAATTACGTTCTGCGCCGTAAAGGGAAACAGATGCGTCCAATGCTGGTTTTTTTAACAGCAAAATTAAATGGAGAAATATCAGAAGCCAGTTATATTTCAGCTACACTTATAGAACTATTACACACCGCAACTCTTATTCATGATGATGTAGTGGATGAAACCTATCAAAGACGCGGTTTTTTTAGCATTAACGCCCTGTGGAAATCAAAAATTGCGGTCTTAGTAGGTGATTTCTTTCTATCGAAAGGATTAAGCTTATCATTAAAAACAGACCAAATTGGTGTATTAAAAGTAGTTTCAGAAGCTGTTACAGAAATGAGCGAAGGCGAATTGCTTCAAATTGAAAAATCGCGCAAACTGGATATTACAGAAGAGGTTTATTACGAAATTATCAGAAAGAAAACTGCGACTCTAATTGCCGCTTGCACTAAAGCAGGTGCCCTGTCGGTAGGCGCTAACGGCGATAAATTTCAGAGTATGGCCGATTTTGGAGAAAACCTTGGTATTGCATTTCAAATTCGTGACGACTTATTTGACTATGAGCAAAATGGTTTAATTGGAAAGCCTACTGGTAATGATATAAAAGAGAAGAAATTAACATTACCATTGATTTATGCGCTTAATAATGTAGATAAGATCGAACAACGTCGCATACTTCGAATGATTCGCCGCCATCATAAAAATGAAAAGAAAGTTCAGGAAATAATAGCCTTTGTTAAGGCCAACGGTGGTATCGAATACGCCAATGAGCAAATGGAAGCATATGCGCAAAGAGCAAAAGATACCTTAAATAATTATGAAGATTCTGATGCTAAAACAGCCTTGTTAACAATGGTTGATTACACGCTCAAGCGTAAAAAGTAATATCCTACTATATAAAAAAGAAACGCTTCTTATCTCACTATCAAAGGAAATAAGAAGCGTTTTTTTATAAATCTGGCTTCTGATTAGAAGTACTTTATTTCTTTTCTATAGCCATTTTCCAGTTCAAAAACATCACTCAGCAAGTTATTTGCAAGACGGCTGGCTCCTATTCTGAATAATTTGTTATTCAACCATTCTTCCCCACAAATTTGCTTAACCAGGCAGTAGTATATCAAAGCATCCTTGGCTGTAGATATTCCACCCGCAGGATTAAATCCAATTTTCTTTCCTGTTTCTTTATGAAACATTTTAATGGCCGAAAGCATGGTATAAGCCGCTTCAAAAGTTGCTGCCGGTTGCTGTTTACCTGTAGATGTTTTAATGAAGTCTGCGCCATATTCCATAGCTATAATACCAGAAAACCATACATCTTCCTGTTTGTCAAAAGTACCTGACTCAAGGATAACCTTAAGATGCGCGTCACCCATTACACTTTTAATACCTTTTATCTCCTCTCCTACAAACTCATAGTTGCCTTCAATAAATTCGCCAACCGACTGTACAATATCAATTTCAGTCGCTCCAAAATCTACAGCATGTTGAGTTTCCAACTTTTTCACATCAAGAAAAGTTTGAGATGAAGGAAAACCCGCTGAAACAACGGCACGTCCGATATTTTTATCCTTCAAACCACTTTTTAAAACCGCTGCAAAAGCAGGATATACACACATGGCAGCAACTTGTGGAACAAAATCAAAATGTACAGGTAAGCCATTCACTTTCTCCACAAACTCCCTAATTCCGTCAGCAGAATCCTCTGTGTTTAAAGATGTAAGATCAATACAATTAAATAAGAGTCGCAATACTTCCTTATCTTGTAGTAATGCATTTGCTTCCAGCTTCGCACTCTCTATACCCTGGGCAATTTGCTCATCTGAAATCGTAAATTTGAACTTATCCAATAATCCTTCCATATTGTAAAAGCTTAAAGCTGTTAGCTATTCGCCATCAGCTGGTTATCGTTATTTAAGTTTATCGTTATTTAAATGCCTTTTATTATCTCGCTCTGTTTTTTTGGCCATATTTTTTACGAAAGCTTCTTCAAGATTAACCCCAGTTTGGTTAGCAAGGCAAATCAAAACCCATAATATATCAGCCATTTCATCAGCCATATTAGCTTCTAAGTCCGATTTTTTAAAAGATTGATCACCATATTTTCGTGCAATTATACTGGCCAATTCACCTACCTCTTCAGTTAGTATTGCCATATTGGTCAACTCGCTAAAGTAGCGAACTCCAAAGGTCTTAATCCATTCATCAACCTGCTTTTGAGCTTCAGATAATTCCATTATTCTTTTCTTTTTGAATCAATAATAATTGTTACTGGTCCATCATTAATCAGTTGCACCTGCATATTGGCACCAAACTCACCTGTACCTACCTTAATACCACTATCAATTTCCAGCTTTTGAACAAATTCCTCATACAAAGGAATCGCAATATCAGGTCCTGCTGCATTTATATACGATGGTCGGTTTCCCTTCTTTGTACGTGCCTGAAGTGTAAACTGACTAATAACCAATAAACCACCATTAACATCCAGTACAGACTTATTCATAACACCATCTTCATCATCAAAAATACGCAGGTTAACGGCCTTTTTAACCAACCAGTCAATATCATCTGAAGAATCCTCAGACTCAATTCCAACCAATATCATTAAGCCTTGTTCAATAGACGATTTAACCTGACCGGCAATTGAAACGGAAGCTTCACTAACTCTTTGAATTACCAAACGCATATAATGAATTTTAGAAACCGAAAATACAATATATCTTTCGATAGTTCACATTAAATATTTAAAAACCGACCATTTGGTCTATCTATTTTCTTAAACAAAATCATTAGATTGAAGGTTAATAAGAGATTACAAAACCACTGAATAAAAATGAACGGACTATTAAGCACCACAACCAACCCTGCTTTTAATCTTGCTACCGAAGAATACCTATTAAGACACTCAAATAATGATGTCTTTTTTTTATACACTAATTCACCTTCTATAATAGTAGGTAAACACCAAAATACCTTATCAGAAATTAATTACCGATATGTGAACGATAATAAAATACCGGTGTTTAGAAGATTATCGGGCGGTGGAACTGTATACCACGATAATTACAACTTAAATTTTTGCTTTATACAAACTGGGAAGAAAGGTGACTTAGTGAATTTTGCAAAATATTCAGAACCTATACTCCTTGCACTTAGATCATTGGGTATTAATGCAACATTTGGGAAGAGGCACGATATCCAGATTGAAGGCAAAAAGATATCTGGTAACGCTTCTCACGTTTATAAAAATCGTGTAATGCACCATGGTACATTACTTTTTAATTCTGATTTAAGTATTTTAAATAATTCACTCAAAAACAACCCTTTAATAATAAAAGACAAAGCTGTTAAATCGGTAAGAAGTGAAGTGGCTAACATTTCAAACTACCTGGATTCTTCATACGATTACACAAGTTTCGTTAAATATATATTTAAAGCACTCTTAAGCTATTATACCAACTCTACCGAGGTCTTACTTACAAATGAAGAAAAAGAGCAAATTAATGCCATTTCTAAGGATAAATACAATACCTGGGAATGGAACTATGGATACAGTCCTAACTTTGAATTAAAGAAGCGCTATAAGCTTAAAAACGGTGTGAGAATTATAAGTCGTATAAAAGTCGAAAAGGGACTAATTACTGAATGTAGTTTAAAATCTTCTGATCAATCGATGGCAAAATTAATAGCGGAAGTGTCAAATTTAATTTTGGAAGTACAGCATGATAAAGAAATAATAAATAATTTATTATGTACAGTTAATAAAGTAAAATTACCTCCTTATATTATTTCTGAACTAGTTGATGGTTTTTTTAGCTAGATGATTATTTACATAAAAAATATATCACACTCGTTATAGCCTCATTATCTGATATTTAAAGCTATTTACCTTTATTAAAATATGAATATATTTTAATAGCCTTATCGCGCCCTACAGCAAGAGTCAAATTTTCAATTGTAGCAGCCTTTATATTGTTAAATGACTTAAACTTCTTAAATAGCAACTCGATCGTTTTGTCACCAACACCAGATATATTATTCAATTCGGATTGGATAAAACTTATCGATCTTTTTTGCCTGTGAAAAGTTATTCCAAATCGGTGAGCTTCATTTCTTAAATGCTGAATAATTTTTAAGGTTTCTGAATTTTTATCCAGATACAAAGGAACAGGATCTCCAGGGTAAAAAATCTCTTCTAAACGTTTTGCTATCCCAATAACAGAAATCTGATCTGTTAAATCTAAATCTCTTAATATTTTCACTGCGGCTCCCAGCTGACCTTTTCCACCATCAATAACAACTAATTGAGGTAAGCCCTGCCCTTCTTCTTTAAGCCGTTTATAACGCCTGTAAACAACTTCTTCCATCGATGCAAAATCATTTGGTCCTTCAACAGTTTTAATATTGAAATGACGATAATCCCTTTTATACGGTTTACCATTTCTAAAAACAACGCAAGCAGCGACAGGATTTGTGCCCTGAATATTTGAATTATCGAAACACTCAATATGACGAGGAAGTACTTTTAGACGCAAATCAGATTGCATTACTTTCATTAATCGTTCTTCCTTAGGTTCTTTTTTATGTAATGATTGTTGCTTTAGTTTATCTAGTCGAAAGTACTTAACATTTCGTTCAGATAAATCCATTAACTTTTTCTTATCTCCTATTTTAGGTACACTAAAATGAACTCTTTCAAATTCAACATCTAATTTAAATGGCACTAAAACTTCTCTCGCCAGCAGTTTTAAACGAGTTTGAATTTCAGTAATCGCCAATAATAAAATCTCACTTTGACTCTCATCCAGACGTTTACGGAACTCCATAGTGTGCGACTGAATAATAGCTCCATTAACTACTCTGATAAAATTTACATAGCCAGCTTTATCATCATCTATAATACTAAACACATCAATATTGGTTATTTTAGGATTAACAACAGTTGATTTTGATTGATAACCTTTTAGCAATTCTATCTTATTCTTAATCTCTTCAGCTTTTTCGAACTCTAAATCTGCAGCATATTTCATCATTACATTGTGCATATACCTAAGCACTGTAGAAATATTTCCCTGCAGTATATCTTTAATGGCTTGAATGTTTTCCTTGTAATTTTCCTCTTCATATTTACCAACACAAGGGGCCTTACATTTACCAATATGAAACTCTAAACATTCACGGAATTTACCTTCTGAAACATTTTCCTGACTCAAATTATGCTTACATGTTCTTATGGGATATATCTGTCGAAACAACTCGATTAAAGTACGTACCATCCCAACAGAAGTATAAGGACCAAAATAGACACTCCCATCTCGTATAAAATTTCGTGTTTGAAAAACCCGTGGATAGCGCTCGTTTTTTATAACTATATAAGGAAAGGATTTATCATCCTTTAAAAGAATATTATAACGTGGTTGATACTTTTTAATCAGGTTATTTTCGAGCAGCAAAGCATCCTCCTCTGTATCAACAACGATATGTTTGATGTCAAAAATTTTACGAACAAGAATACGCGTTTTCCCATCATTATGCTGTTTTGAGAAATACGATGATACTCTTTTTTTTAAATTTTTGGCTTTACCTATATATATAATAATACCATCTTCGTTAAAATACTGGTAAACACCAGGCGAAGATGGTAATGACTGAACTAATAATTTCAATCTTTTTTCTCTTTCAGAAAGATTATTTTTCATCAATAAACAAACTGGTAAAGGTGAATTTATTCACATCAAAAAGCCCCTTATCTCCTATTTTTAACGATGGAATAACTAACAATGACATAAAAGCTAAAGTCATAAATGGTGCTTTCATACTACACCCCATTTCTTTAACAAACGAGTTTATCTCACTATATTTTTGTGCAATTTCATCACCGGGTTCTGTACTCATCAACCCTGCAACAGGCAATTTAAGTAATAATTTCTGTTCAGAATTACTTGCAATTATACCACCTTTAGAGTCTATAATACCATTTATAGCATCTAATAATGAGTCATCATCACACCCAATAGCGACTATATTATGACTATCGTGAGCCACAGAACTAGCCAATGCGCCTTGTTTTAATCCGAAATTTTTAATAAAACCAACAACAGGTTTAGCAGGTGAATAACGGTTAACTACTACAATTTTAAGAATATCTTCTTCGATATTTGATTGTAAACTATCTCCTTCAAGACTATTTGTCTCCCAAATATATTCGTCTGTTAATAATTCACCGTCCTCAGCAAGCATTACTTTTACCTTGGTATTTTTAAATGGTGCTGATATATTCAGGTCATTTATCACTAAAGATGAGCAGTTAAACTTATTAATAACGTTTGTTTTAGGAATATTAAACAACACTTTTCCTGCCTCTGCCACCTTCTTTCCATCAATATAAGTCGCCAAAACATTGAAAGTTTCTAATGAATCTACAATAATAAAATCGGCAACATCACCTTCTTGCAACAACCCTACTGGTAATTTATAATGCTTTACCGGATTAATTACTGCTGTTTGATACATGTCAAAAATCGTATATCCTTTACTTAATCCAAGACGAATTAAACGATCTATATGCCCTTTTTCAATTATCAAATCAGGATGACTATCGTCTGTACAAAGCATAGTATCATAAGGTTTCTTTACAATTAATTCATGTAAAGCCTCAAAATTTCTGGCTGCACTACCTTCTCTAATCTGAGTTTTAATACCCAAATTAATCTTCTCCAAAGCCTCATTTATTGTAAAAGATTCATGATCGGTAGTTATTCCTCCCTGAGAATATTTAACCAAATCATCACCTTTAAGTCCAGGAGCATGTCCATCTATTGGAACATTATATTTTTTTGCTAAATTTAATTTATTCCAAACCTCTTTATCATTATAAATAACTCCTGGAAAATTCATCATTTCAGCTAAAAAAGGCGCCCCTTTCTGAAGTAGATAATCTACATCTTCACTATCTAAACGACTTCCCGAACTTTCAAAATCAGTTGCAGGCACACAAGAAGGTACACCAAAAAAACACTTTAGTGGAACTTGATCTCCGTCCTTTACCATATACTCAACCCCCTCTACTCCGAGTACATTTGCAATTTCGTGTGGATCTGAAACAACAGCTACCGTTCCACGTGGAACAACTAATTCTGCAAATCGAGATGGCACCAACATGCTACTCTCGATATGAACATGACTATCTATTAAACCAGGAAGAATATAGTTAGAATAAAATAAATTTGTCTTTTCAATAGTTTTTATCTTTCCATCCTCAATTATAATTTTACCTGGATAAATAGACCGACTAAATACATCAACAATATTTCCCTCTACAATCATAAAATCTGTTTCACGTGGAACATTAACGCCCCATTAGTACTAAAAGAACATTTATATCACTAGGAGACACTCCAGAAATTCTACTTGCTTGACCAATGGTTTCTGGTTGAATTTTTTGAAGCTTTTGCCTGGCTTCAGTAGATAATGACTTAATAGATTCGTAATCAAACTTATCTTGAATATTCAAATTCTCAAGCCTTTTAAATTTATCAGCAAGTATTTTTTCGCGATTAATGTATCCAGAATATTTTAAAATGATCTCTGCTGATTCGAGAATCTCTTCTCTTCTATCTTCCCTTAACTTGTAAGAAAATTCTTTAAAAGGTTCAACACCATCAATCAAATCTTTGATTCCAATTTGTGGACGCATAAGTATATCAACTAATTTTACACCTTGTTTTAAAGGTGTCGTTCCCATAGAGATTAACCAATCATTAATAAATTTAGGTTTGACACTAAAATCTTTAAGAAATTCTATTACAGAGTTTCTTATCTTAATTTTTTCTTCAAGATGTTCCATTCTCTTTCTAGACGCTAAACCAATTTGAAAACTTTTTGGCGTTAGACGAGTATCTGCATCATCTTGTCTCAAAAGAATTCTAAATTCAGCCCGAGAGGTAAACATTCGATAAGGTTCATCAACCCCCTTAGTTACAAGATCATCAATAAGAACACCAATATATGCTTCATCTCTTCCTAGTACGAAATCTTTCTTTCTATTAATTTTTTGATGAGCATTAATACCAGCCATTAAACCTTGAGCAGCAGCTTCTTCATAACCTGTAGTTCCATTAATTTGACCTGCAAAGTACAAATTAGACACAGATTTAGTTTCCAACGTATGATATAATTGAGTAGGTTCGAAAAAATCATATTCAATTGCATACCCAGGACGAAATACCTTAACATTTTCTAAACCAGGAACAAGTTTAAGTGCATCAATTTGAGTTTGCAAAGGTAAAGATGAGCTGAAGCCATTTAAGTAGTATTCAATAGTTGTCTCTCCTTCTGGTTCTAAAAACAATTGATGGCGCTCCTTTTCGGCAAAGGTAACAATCTTAGTTTCAATACTCGGACAATACCTGGGCCCTATACTTTGTATAGTACCATTATACATTGGAGACTCATCGAGACCCTCTTCTAATTTTTTATGCACATCAGGATTAGTATAAGTTATATAACAACTACGCTTTTTTAATCCATTGTGAGAATGTGGTAGATAACTGAAATAATAATCACCTTTATCACCCTCTTGCTCTTCGCACTTATCAAAATTAATACTTCTTTCATCAATACGAACAGGAGTACCCGTTTTCATTCGTCCAACAGTAAAACCACGCTCGAAAAGTTGTTCTGATATGCCTTTAGAAGCTGGTTCAGAAACGCGACCACCCTCGGAAGTTACTGATCCAATGTGCATTAAACCATTTAAGAAGGTTCCTGTAGTTAAAATCACGGCCTCTGATAAGAACTCTACATTATTTGCCGTTCTAACACCCTTAATTATGTTATCTTGAAAAATTAGTTGAACAACTGAATCTTGCCAGAAATAAACATTTTCAATACTTTCCAACTGAGTACGCCATTCGGATGAAAAAACCATCCGGTCACATTGAGCACGAGGACTCCACATTGCAGGTCCTTTCGATCTGTTAAGCATACGAAATTGAATTGACGATTTGTCGGTAATAATACCGGTATATCCACCAAGAGCATCAATCTCCCTAACAATTTGCCCTTTTGCAATTCCACCAATTGCTGGATTACATGACATCTGTGCAAACCTACCCATGTCCATTGTAATCAACAAAACCTTGCTACCCAGGTTTGCAGCAGCAGCAGCAGCTTCACAACCAGCGTGCCCTCCCCCTACGACAATAACATCGTAATTAAAATCCATAAGTTAAAAATTATGCGTTCACTGTTAGATAAACAGCAAAATTAATGAAAAGTTGATAACAATGATAAAGCCTTATCTTCCTCTTTACGCATGATAGCTTTTTCACTGTCAGTTGCATCCTTAAATCCAAGCAAATGAAGAATACCGTGTATTATAACACGATGTAATTCAGTATCATAAGTAGTATCAAATAGTTCTGAATTACTTTTTACTGTATCTAAACTAATAACTAAATCACCTGATATTACATTTCCAGAACAATAGTCAAATGTGATAATATCTGTGTAGTAATCGTGATCTAAATACTGTTGATTAACCTTTAAAATGTGATGATCTGAACAGAATAAATAATTTATATGACCCTTATGTTTACCATGCGCGGTAATAACATTTTCAATCCATCGCTTAGTTTTTTCATTTAAAACTTCAGGCAATGGTAAGTCTTCATTAAAAAATTCTATCATTTAAACGATGTTGAAGGTCATTTTAACAATACTACCTTCCTCTTCAAATTCGATTTCATCAGCAAGATGGTGCATCAGAAAAATCCCTCTACCGTGAGTTTTTTCGAGGTTCTCAGGCTTAGTTGGATCGGGAATATTGGTGTAATCAAAACCTATACCTTCGTCCATAATAGTGAACTCAACTTTGTCATTATCAATGGAATATTCCACCGTTACAATCTTTTCTTTATCGAGTTTATTACCATGAACAATTGCATTATTAACCCCTTCAACTACAGCCAGTAATAGTTTCCCATAAATATCGCTATGTAAATCATGTTGACTTGACAGATCGTCAATTAATTTTTCGACGATATTAATATTTTTGGTTTCGGAGTTGAATTCTAATTTATTCACGGTCAATTCCATTATATAAAAGCTTAAAATTAGAAAGAGTTGGCCTTATTTAAAAGCCTTTTATTCAATAATCTACTAAACTCATTCGTTTTATACGAAATAAATATGAAATAGTTATAAGATCAATTAATAATTAATTCAATAACCAATGCTCAGGGTTCAATTTCACACTTTCCTCCCAAATTTCAAAGTGTAGAACACCAGAATTTTCACCTTTTCCGTTGTATATAGTACCAATATTTGTGTTTTTGGTTACATTTTGCCCAGGATTTACATGAACTTCCTCAATATTGGCATAAACAGTCAAAAATCTTCCATGACGAACCAATACAGCTTTATTATATCCAGGAATAGGAACAATTCTGCTTACCTTTCCATTAAATACAGCCTTAGCAATATTGTCTGATGTACTTTGAATATCAATCCCATTATTATTTACCTTAACATATTTCAAAACAGGGTGTTGATGTTCACCAAACTGACTTACGACAATACCATCATTGACTGGCCATATCAACTGCCCTTTCGCCAGATGAAAATCAGAAGGTTCAGCTTTCTCTTTAGACATTTCAGCAATAACCTTAACAATTGCATCCTCAAGCTTTTTCAGGGCTTTCTTTTGTCGACGAATATCTTGTTTAACTGAGGATTCTTTGCGCTTTAAATCCTGTATTTTTCTATTGACGGCTAATTTATCAGAAACATAGTTGTTATGCTGTGTTCGCACGCTGTTTAAGGCATTATTTTGAACCTTCAATTTAGTATTGAGAAGTTCATATGAATTATCCAAATCATTTGATTTTTTCTCTATTAAAACACCTTGATTATGACGAAACCTATTGTATTCCTTAAGCATTGAATATCTTCTATAAGCTTCATTAAATGATTCAGCACCAAAGAAAAAAGAAAGTTCATTGTAACGTTTCTTATTATTATATGTTTCAGAAATAAGCTTGGCATACTGTATTTTAAGTTGCTCCAAACTTTCTTTGGTATCATCGATTTCTGACTCCAAACTCCTAATATCAGATTCCAGTAAAACTATTTCATCTTCGTAGAGATTAATTAAGCGTTCCCTGTCTTTAATTTGCAGATTTAAAAGATTAATATTTTTAATACTAGTGCTTTTTTGCTTGCTATAAGATACAAGAAGTGCATTAGCATTTTTAATACGTTGATTTAATTGCTTTTTTTCATTTTCAAGCTGTTCCAATGACTGGGCACTTGCTTGAAACGAGATGAGCAAGAACAAACTAACAATAAACCAAGCATTAATTTTCATTATTAAAGTCTACTTTTTTATACTTATCAGAAAATTTAAAACCAAGAGAATTATCCCCGTCTATATCAATGTGTTCGAAACGCAAATTAATTAAAAACTTGTCACTGCCTCTATTTCCCTCTATATTAATCATAGAAGGATACAATTTCTCATTGATATCAATAAAATTGTCGTACGATATATTCAATTCACTATTAACATCGAAATCTTTAATATTGACTTTAGAAATCTTAAAGACATCAGGCATAATAGAAAACTGATGGTATATTATATTCGTAGTTTTCTCTTTCCTGTATTTTCTTTCAAATCGGCCCTTCTTTAAAGATTGTAATTGATAGTCATCTTTGCCAACTTCATGTTTATAACGCTTAATCAATTTTTGATCACTATTGATAGGATATACAAAAAGTTCATTCGTTAGAATACTTTGCAGCGTATGATAATCAAGTTCTACTAAAAATTTATCCCAAAGCAACTTGTAATCGCCATACGTATAAGTCTTCTTTTTCTTATCAAGAATTTCAACAGATTCTTTCGTTAGCCTTACTCGATACAACTCGATTCCTTTTAATACAGAAATAATAATAGAAGAATCCTTTTGAATATATAAGTTACCTGTAAAAGATAATGAATTGCTGGCATCTTCGTATTTAGCTTTAAATCTTTTGTAGAATACAGAATTATAGGCAATATAATAATCTGTCGTTGCATTAATTAGTTTATAATCAGCAATATTTTTTAGCGTCCCTTTTTTTGTGTAATATTCTTTTGACGTTTTACAACCAGAAAGAAACAATATGAAAATCCCAATCAGTACAATCCCAAACTTTCCCACTACTCAATATATGTTTTAGTCTCTATCTTTTCTTTAATGGTTGCGCTTTCACTTCCCATTTTAAGTGCCTTCTCCCATTGTATAACAGCTCCATCCACGTTACCATTTTTATACAAAATATCACCATAATGCTCAACGATAACAGCACTTTCACCACCTCCATTATCAATGGCTCTTTCAATAATATATTTTGCTTCAAAATAACGCTCTCTTTTAAAAAGTACCCAGGCATATGTGTCGAGGTAGGTAGAGTTACCTGGTTCAAGTTCAACGCATTTACTACTCATACGCTCAGCTCTATCTAAATCCTTGCCCTCCAGAGTCAGGTAATAGCTATAATTATTAAGCACAACAATATTAAGCTCATCAATTTTAAGCGATTTCTCGTACGAATCAAATGCCTTTTCAGGATTACCATCAGAATAGGCAATGTCACCAATATTGGCATAAAACTGAGCTTCCATTGCCTTATTTTCACCAACTTTAGTCAACCCTAATTCAAGAAGTCGTATTGCCTCCTTATTGTCATCTAACTGACCTGCTGAACTTCCTGCAATTAAATAAAAGAAAGCATTATCGGGAAAATGAGTTAAAGCAACATTTGCATTACCATAAATTTTACTAAAATCCTGACCGTCGAGCATTAAAAGAAGATAATCCTGCCAGATTAATTCATTTTTCTCCTCAATGGACAGAGCGTCCTTGTAGGCAAGCAAGGCATTTGCATTGTCGTTCAGTGCACGGTAAAAATTACCCTTGTATACATAAGCCATAGCTTCATATGGATGAGCTTCAATTATTGTATCTAAAAATTCAATTAAAAAGCCTTTATACTTTTCAATGTTTTTACTATCCATTAAAAAGGGCAATATACGCTGAAATTTTAGCTCAAAAGGAGTAGTCTTAGACTCTAATCCTTTTTTATAATAATTGACAAACTGTACTGTATCCTTAGATTGAAATGATAGATTACCAAGGCTAAAATAGGCAGTTACATTCCCTGGATCTTTGTCTAACACAATGTTGTAATATTGACGCGCATTCTCATGATCTTCGAGGTACAGATAGTAATCAGCTATAAAACCATAGTAACGTGCTTCATCAGGATACTTTTTAATCAATTTATTAAGCTCTTGCAATGCCGACTTCTTCTTGCCAATACCAAGCAGAATCTTTTCTTTTTCTAGAATAATTACTTCATTTAACCCAATACGCTTCTCTAGTTTATTATAAGCCGATAAAGCTTTATCATTTTCACCATTTCTTTGGTATACTTGCGCTAAACCGTATAGATATTCGTCATTATTAGGATAGTCAGTAACAATTTGTTCATATAATTTAATGGCCTGGAATCCCATTTTATTTTGTTGGTATAATTCAGCCAACATTAATCGGTACCAAATATTCTGTGGCTCAATTGTAATAGCTCTTTCTAATAAACCCTGAGCCTTTACAACCTCATTTCCAGCAACCAGAATATTTGCAAGCTCATACATTGACGCACTACTTGTTGCATCAATCTTAAGGCATTCAGTTAGATACATAGCTGATTTCTCAAGATTACCCTTCATTTTTTCACGATTGGCTTCGTAAAAAAAGTAATCAAACTTTCGTTTTTGTATATCCGTTAGCTGTACCTTTTTAATTTGTTCCTTACTAACGTCAACATCTGAGGCAGGCTTTAAAGTATTACATCCAATCAATAAGGATGACAGAATGGCCACAAACAAGAATCTAATATACATTGCAATAGTTAATTAAACAGTGAAAATTAATTAGTTCCGGTGTGCCCAAAGCCTCCACTGCCTCTAACACTTTCTTCAAGAATTTCAACTTCTTTTAAGCTCACTTTTGTATACTGAGCAATTACCATTTGGCAGATTCTTTCCCCATCATTAATGGTAAAATCCTCATTAGACAAGTTAACCAAAATGACTTTTATTTCGCCTCTGTAATCAGCATCAATAGTTCCGGGGGTATTCAACACAGTAACTCCATATTTAGCAGCTAAACCGCTTCTCGGGCGAATTTGTGCTTCGTGACCATCAGGTAATTGAATAAATAAACCTGTTGGAATTAAAACACGTTGTAAAGGTTTTAATACAACAGGACCATCAATATTAGCCCTTAGATCCATACCAGCAGAATGTTCTGTACTATACCCCGGTAATGCGTGTTTACTTTTATTAATGATTTGAACTTGTGTCATGACAAAATTTTAATGAACTCTTTTCTTTCAATTATATAAAGAAAAGCAAAATAACTAACAAATATAGTGCCTTTGATGGCATAATGAAATAATAGATTATCAGAACCCAATTGATTACTTACATAAACAATTAAAATGGCAACTATTATATGTAATATTATCCTGAAAACAGGATAATCAATAGGATAATATTTTTGTCCTAAGAAATAGGAAATTAAAGTCATAATTAAGAAACAACAAAACGAACTAATAGCTGCACCAATATATCCGATAAGTGGTACTAAAACAATATTACCAATTATAACCAATATAGCCCCAATTCCACTAATCAATGCACCATAATTCGTCCGGTCTGTTAATTTATACCACAACGATAAAGAATAATAAATACCAAAAAATAATTGTCCCATAAGGATGAAAGGAATAATAATATTTCCTTCATAATATTCAGGCAGTAAAAGGATATTTACCACGTCAATAAAGACAAGAACTCCAACATATATAATACATCCAAAAATGACAAAATACTTCATGATTCTTGCATACAATTCTTTGGATGCATTTTGCTTACCTTCTTTAAAAAAGAAGGGTTCAAAAGCTAAACGATAAGATTGAATAAATAAGGCCATCAGTATTCCTATTTTATAATTTGCCCCATATATACCAAGCGCTTCCAAAGGATCCATAAAATCATAATTGATCAGGTGAACCATCAGTATCTTATCAATATTCTGTATTAGCATTCCAAATAATCCAACAACCATAATTGGAGAGGAATAATGTACTACTTTCTTAATTAAATCCGGTTTATAAGAAGCTTTTACAAACAGCATTTTGGGGATTAAGAAAATACTAATAATAAGTGAACTCAAAAGATTTGATACAAAAACGTAATAGAGCTTGTTATTTTGATCAAATATTACCTCAATGGAGTCATATCCCTCTTTTAGCAGATAAGGGCAAATAACAAGGAAGAAAACGTTAAATCCGATATTTAAAAGAACTGAAACGAACTTTAAAGTAGCAAAACGAGTAGTTCGATTTTGAATTCTTAAATCGGCAAATGGGATACTCGTAATAGCATCAATAGCAACAATAGCAGCAGCAATAACGAAATAATCTTCAATTAAATACTCATTTCCAAGCACCTGGGTAATAGAAGATATAAATACATAAACCAAACAAACGAATACAAGGCTGAAAAGAGTTATGACAGCTCCAAGGTTCTTCAGTAATACCTCTCGCTTATGTTCCTTGATAAATCGAAAGTATCCTGTTTCAAAACCTAGTGTCAGTAATACAAGAACAACTGCTATATAGCTGTAAATATTAACTACACCTCCGAACTCCACCTTATCGAGTGTTCGAATGTAGAATGGCATCAAAAGCCAATTCAACAATCTTCCAAGAATAGTACTAAGTCCATAGATGATTGTATCACCGGCTAGCTTTTTTAGTTTACTCAAAATATTAAGAAAATAGGGTTCCCTGGTTTAAATTCGTTTCTCGGCCCAAATGCTCATATGCATGCGCTGTAGCCATTCGGCCCCGGGGTGTACGTTTTATAAATCCCTCCATAATTAAAAAAGGCTCATAAACTTCTTCAATAGTACCGGCGTCTTCACCCACAGCAGTAGCTATTGTATTAACTCCAACAGGACCGCCGTTAAACTTATCAATAAGTGTTAACAAGATCTTATGGTCCATCGTGTCTAATCCAAAAGTATCAATATTTAATGCATTAAGCGCCAACTTACTGATATCGATATTTATAGTTCCATCACCTTTAACCTGGGCAAAATCCCTGACCCTACGAAGCAATGCATTAGCAATACGCGGAGTTCCTCGGCTACGACGCGCAATTTCGTCAGCAGCATTCTGATGAATTCTCACTTCTAAAATATCAGCTGAACGTTCAATGATATGAGCTATAGTTTCTGAATTGTAATATTCCAGGTGACTGTTAATTCCAAATCTGGCCCTTAAAGGGGCAGTAAGTAAACCACTTCTTGTTGTAGCCCCAATTAGTGTAAAAGGATTTAAATCAATTTGAATACTTCGTGCTCCAGGACCTTTGTCTATAACAATATCGATTCTGAAATCTTCCATAGCACTATACAAATACTCTTCAACAACAGGACTTAATCGATGAATTTCATCAATAAACAACACATCGTTTTCTTCAAGACTAGTTAATATACCGGCCAGGTCACCAGGTTTATCCAACACTGGGCCGCTGGTTAATTTAAACCCTACTCCTAATTGGTGAGCAATAATATTTGATAAGGTAGTTTTACCTAATCCAGGAGGTCCATGAAGTAAAACATGATCAAGTGCATCACCACGCATTTTTGCAGCCTGTACAAAAATTTCAAGATTTTCGACAATTTTATCCTGTCCTTTAAAATCAGAGAAAGAAAGCGGCCTCAATGCCTTTTCCAACTCTTTTTCAGTATCTCCATTACCTCTTATGTCGAAAGTCATAAACAGCTTAAATTATATTCAATTTTTTTAAATTATTGAAGAATTCCTGAAGATCAAAAGGTTTTGCCATGTACTCATCCATTCCATATGACAAACACTTTTCACGATCAGCATCATAAGTGTTAGCTGTTAAGCCGACAATAGGCATATGTTGTTTAGTTACTTTTTCCTTTTCACGTATAGCAACTGTCGTTTCCAAACCGTCCATAATCGGCATCATTAAATCCATAAGGATTAAATCATATTGACCATGTTCGAGCTTTTCCATGGCTTCACGACCATGGTTAGCTATATCAATCTTAAACCCATACTTTGAAAGGTTTAGAAAAATCAGTTTCTGATTCAACACATTATCTTCTACCAATAAAACAGATACAGGATGTTCAAGCTTTTCCATTACAGGTTGGGTTCATTAAAGGTTTAAAGGCCGGCTTTCTTTGAAATATCCAGCATTCTATTAATTGGTTTAACAGCCTCTGCTCGAATATCCTCTTCTACATCAATTGAAGGCCATTCGAATTTTAAGGAGTTATACAATTTTTCAAGTGTATTCAATTTCATGTACTCACAATCGTTGCATGCACATGTTGAATCATTAGGGGGAGCAGGAATAAATTCTTTATCTGGACTCTCCTTCTGCATCTGATGAATAATACCAGATTCAGTGGCAACAATAAATTTAGTGGCGTCACTATTAATAGTGTGCTTAAGCAGAGCTGCAGTACTACCAACAAAGTCAGCCAGTAATAAAAGAGGCTTTTTACACTCTGGGTGTGCTAATACAACAGCATCAGGATGCTCCTTTTTTAAATCAACAATCTTTTCAACAGAAAACTTTTCATGTACATGGCAGGCACCATCCCAAAGTATCATCTCTCTTCCCGTAATACTATTTAAATAATTACCAAGATTACGGTCAGGTCCAAAAATTATCTTTTGATCGTTCGGTAGACTGTCAACAACATTTTTAGCGTTGGTTGAAGTTACCACAATATCAGATAAAGCTTTAATTTTCGCTGTAGTATTAACATACGTTAGTACTGTATGGTCCGGATGTTTATCAACAAAAGCTTTAAACTCTTCCGGAGGACAGCTGTCAGCAAGACTACAACCTGCATTTAAATCCGGAACCAATACTAATTTTTCAGGCGAGAGAATTTTTGCAGTTTCACCCATGAAGTGAACACCTGCCAAAACAATGATTTTAGCGTCTGTTTTAGCCGCTTCTTGTGCCAGGGCTAAACTATCCCCAACAAAGTCCGCAATGTCCTGAATTTCGTCTGTCTGATAGAAATGAGCCATAATTATAGCATCCTTCTCTTCTTTCAAACGAACGATTTCTTTTTTAATATCTATATCGGTTGGAACCGGTTCATTCACATATCCACTTTTCAACCAACTATCTTTTATATTCATATTATATAGTAAAAAGAAATTTTAAAAATATAGTAATAATGATATCCTGTTAGTAAGGTTAGTATTTTTAATTAATAAAGTTTGTTTGTCTGGTTATTACCATAAATCTAACGATTACTAACTGCTTATTAACATGTTTATATTCTGTTAATTCATTGATATTAATTAGATTTTAAACTATTTCAACAAACTGTTAATAGGGTTCAAATTTAATAATTTCTTTGTTTGTTAATGTTTAAAGCGGGGTTAAAAACGGTTTAAAAATCAAGATAAAATTAATCGCTTACCAACATCACAAATTGAAATACATGTTTGTATTGTAATTATCCCTCAGATTAACAAGTCAAAGTTTTAAATATTAATCAAAGAAAGTTCACAGGTTGTTAACATTAAACAACAGGTTTTTTAACATGTTTTAAAATGCATAAAGCATCACTATCTTTGTCAAAAAAAAATAAGATGATTTTTAAATCTGTAGCATTAGCGGCTGACCATGCTGGTTACCCGGCCAAAGAAGCCATTAAACGTTTTTTAGTTGAAAAAGGTGTTGAAGTAAAAGACTATGGTACTTATTCAGAGGAGAGTACTGATTATGCCGATTATGCTCACCCTATGGCCAGTGCCGTTGAAAACAAAGAATATGAAATTGGTATTGCTGTTTGTGGTAGTGGAAATGGTATTAACATGACTGTTAATAAACATCAGGGAATTCGTGCAGCTCTTTGTTGGAATGTTGAAATCTCTGAGATGGCCCGCCTGCATAATAATGCTAATATCTGCACTGTTCCAGGTCGTTATGTGACTGAAGAACTTGCTATCAATATTGTTGATAAGTTTGTTAATACCGAATTTGAAGGTGGTAGACACCAAAATCGTATAGATAAAATTCCTGTAAAATAGATCTTATTGAGTACTGTTCATACTTTTAAAAAGGACGCTGCCCGAGTTTCAGCCGATATAAGCCATCGTCGTATTATCCATTTTAATATGTCAAAATATGATACGGCGGTTATTGCGGGGAAAAAAAGGTATGACAATTTATCGCTCGCTAAAGAAACCGCTTCAGCAATAAAGGATAATGTAATTGCAAATCTTTCTTATTATCTGGAATCTTTTGAAAATAATGCGACCAGTAATGGTGCTGAAGTTCTGTGGGCCGAAAATTCAGTTGATTTAATTCAACAGTTATCCGCTATTTTACAAGCAGAGAATACCAGGATGCTTGTAAAAAGTAAATCGATGGTGACGGAAGAGGTTGAATTAAATCACCACCTCGAGAATAGAGGTATTGAATCTGTTGAAACAGACTTAGGTGAATTTATAGTGCAAGTTGCCGGAGAAAAGCCATATCATATTGTAACTCCGGCAATGCATAAGTCAAAGCAAGATATAGCTGATTTATTTAATGAGCATTTTGATACCGATAAATCCTTATCAGCTGAGGAATTAACAGGTTTTGTTAGAAACTTGTTAAGAGAGAAGTTTATTAATGCTGATGCAGGGGTTACCGGTGCTAATTTTTTGTGTGCCAATGAAGGAGCTGTGGCTGTTACCGAAAATGAAGGAAATGCCCTTTTATCTGCTTCATTTCCTAAACTTCATATTGTCATTGCCGGTATTGAGAAAATAATTCCAGGAGTAGACCAATTGCCACTCTTCTGGCCATTGTTGGCTGCCCATGGAACTGGTCAGCAATTAACTGTATACAGTAATTTATTCTTTGGCCCCAAAAAGAAGCATGAAGTTGATGGTCCTGAGCGGATGATTATATTTCTGTTGGACAATAAGCGTTCAGATATCTATAAGAACACATCTGTTCAAAATTCACTAAAATGTATTCGTTGCGGAGCGTGCCTTAATGCTTGTCCTGTATACAAAAACATAGGAGGATATAGTTATAGTACAACCTATAGCGGACCAATAGGATCGGTATTATCACCACATTTCAAAAACTTCGGAGAATATAATCATCTTAGTTTTGCTTCTTCATTATGTGGAAAATGTGAAGAGGTTTGTCCGGTTAAAATACCACTGACCGATATGTTACTATCCAATCGTCAGGCTGCTCAGGCATACCAATCTTCATTTGATAAAGGAACAAGTTCTGTTTTATTCAAAATTTTATCAAGTCGGCAACACATGAATTGGTTGGGTGGTAAGTTAAAGAGTAAACTGTTATCAATAGTCAAGAATAAATTTATTGGAAGAAGAAAGGCATTATCCCCTTTTGCGCCAAAAACATTTAACGAGCAGTGGAAAAAGCATATAAAGAGATAAAGGTTTTTTAATGATTTTATTACCTTAGCCACAAACTCAATAAAAATGTTATCAAACACTTGTAAATATGCCATTCGTGCAGTTATTTATTTGGCTGTAAATGATGAAGATGGAAAAAAAATTGGTATTAAACAGATTTCCAAAGATCTGGATATTCCAACACCTTTTCTTGGTAAAATTCTGCAAAGCCTGGCTAAGCAAAAACTATTGAAAAGTACAAAAGGGCCTCATGGTGGTTTTAGTATTGGGCGTCCGGCTGAAGAAATTACACTTTACGATATCGTATCTATTATTGATGGAAGTGATGTATTTACCAATTGTTTAATTGGTATGCACTCATGTAAAAGCAATAGTGATGAAGGTTATGCTTGCCCGGTACATGATCAGTACAGCTCTATTCGTAAACAAATGTTCGATTTCTTTTCAAATGAGACAATCGCTAAGATTCTCGAAAATATGGAAGAAAAATCTGATTACATTAAGCTTTAAACATTGGCTGCTTTAATGGGAATAGCATCCACTTTTTAAAAAAGATGTTATTCCTGAAATAAGCTACAGCACCAAATGCTGCAAAAATACCGCAGCCGTTAGCCAACATATCCCACCAGTCACCACTGCGGTATGGCGTAATTGTATATTGTAAAATCTCCATTATTCCGCCATATATTAGAGGAAGAATTAAAATTTTTGAAATGCGTGTGATGGTCTTATGATGGTGAATGTAATATTCAAACATAAACACAAATCCCAATGTGAAATACATCAGGAAATGAACAATTTTGTCAAAATGTGGTATAACTGGCAGGTTATCCGGTTCTATTTTGGAGGTATTTACAAGGCTTAAGGCTGTAATTATTAAAATTATACTTAAAGTTTTGTGGTATTTTTTTAAATAATACATCTGGTGGTTTTATATGTTGATAAGTTTGATTTTAATGTTTAAAAACTGTTGATAACCGGTTAATAAACGACTGTTCTTCAGTGTTTCACGTGAAACAATCCTAGTAATGGCAGGCATTTACATACATGTTCCGTTTTGTTATACACGATGTTCATATTGTGATTTTTACAAAACGACAGATCAACAATTAAAAGACGAATATATTAAAGCTCTTTGTAAAGAAATAGAGCTAAATTATTCTTTTTTGTTAAAAGAAGATATTCAAACCATATACTTTGGTGGCGGTACTCCCTCAACTTTATCTATTGATGAGCTGGATACTATTCTTAAAACCTTGAAGAATTATACTTCTTTTGAAAATTTAAAGGAGTTAACGCTTGAAGTAAATCCCGATGATGTAAGTACAGATTATATTAAGAGTATAGTTGATTTAGGAGTCAATCGGTTAAGTATGGGTATACAAAGCTTTTTTGATGGACACCTTAGAAAAATGAACCGGCGACACAATGCTGAACAAGCTCAAAAGGCTATTAAGGTCGCTAAAGAGAATGGTATTGAAAACATGAGTATTGATTTAATTTATGGCTTGCCCTATATGACTTTCGATGAATGGAAAGAAAATGTACGCCTGGCCATTGAAAGTGATGTTCAACATATCTCTGCCTATCATCTTACGTTTGAAAAAGGAACTCTTTACTACGACTATTTAAAGAAAGGTAAGCTTAGAGAAGTACCGGAAGAATCCAGTGTTGAACAGTTTAACTACCTGGTCTCAAAGCTAAAGAATGCAGGATTTGTACATTATGAGATTTCTAACTTCTCAAAAAAAGGATTAGAGTCAAAACACAATAGTAATTACTGGAGCGGTGTAAAATATTTAGGTTTAGGCCCTTCTGCTCATTCTTTTGATGGAAATAATAGAATATGGAATGTCAGAGATATAAGGAAATATTGCCATGCTTTAATGAATGAACAGACATATTCTGAAATGGAAAGCCTTACTGATACAGATAGGTATAATGAATTTATAATGCTTGGCTTACGTACCCAAATAGGTTTTAGACTGGATTTAATGGAGGCTTTTAATTCAGTAATTAAACAATACTTCAGTAATGAGTTAAGGCATCAGTTGGAGCAGAATAATGTAACAGTTGATAAGGGTTATTGCTATATATCAGAAGATAAAAAGATGATTACAGATAGTATTATATCTGATTTTTTCTACGTTGACTAACAATCAACTTACCAAATAAACAAATCATTAATTAGATTGTCTTAATCCTTGAAAACATTGAATTTTATGGAAAATAAGACAGGGATTTTAGCCACATACGGCTCCATCTTGTTAAATATTTTTTTGTTTGCTATTAAGCTGTGGGCTGGTATCGTTAGTTCATCAGTTGCAATTATTGCAGATGCCTGGCACACTTTAAGTGATAGTATATCATCTGTAGCAGTATTGATTGGACTTAAGGTATCTGCCAAACCTGCAGATAAGGAACATCCATACGGGCACGGTCGTGCCGAAGTTATTGCTTCTATAATTGTTAGCATGCTGCTGGCAATTATAGGTTTTAGTTTTTTGAAAGAATCTATACTCAAATTACAAACGCGCAGTGAAGTTGATTATGGTACTTTAGCCATAGTGGTTACTGTTATTTCACTTGTTGTGAAAGAATTTATGGCTCAATATTCTATCATCATTGGTAAACGAACCAATTCAAAGTCAATGATTGCCGACGGATGGCATCACCGATCTGATGCTATATCATCATTAGTTATATTAGTAGGAATATTTATTGGCCAGTACTATTGGTGGATCGATGGCGTTTTGGGAATTATTGTTTCATTACTGTTGTTCTTTACTACTTATTCTATTTTAAAAGAAAATATAAGTCATTTATTAGGAGAAGGAATTGAAAATGACTTACGAGATGAAATTGTGCTATTGGCAAAAGAAGTGGCTGATTTTGAGTTGTATCCCCATCATTTCCTGGTTCACCAATATGGTAACCATACCGAAATGACGTTTCATATCAGATTACCGGCTGATTTTACTATTCATAACGCACATGAAATTGCTACTAATTACGAAATACTAATAAAAAAGCGAACCAATATACAAGCAACTGTGCATATTGATTCGCTGGAAGATTAATGTTTTCTATAGTTGTCTTAGTAATTCAAAGAGGCTCCTGTTATTGCCATGAATATATCCAATTTACGCAACTGGTCTTTAATAGATAATAATTGAGACAGCTTTATATAGCCAATTTTATAACTATACTCCGGACCTTTGTATTCTTCTGTTATCGATTCAAAATTGAATTTTTCCAGAACGATGTCGTCAGAGTATCTCAGGTAAAGTTCTACCTGGTGTTCTTTTGAGTAATTGAAATCATCAGCATAATTCATTTTTTTGTATTCATAGGCATAGTTATGTGCCAATGCGGTTATATCTGATAAGACTGCTGATCCGGTTGGATGTGCTCCTGCCCCTTTACCAAACATAAATTGTTTGTCGTAGGCTTTTCCTTTTATTACTACGCCATTGAATTCATCTTCAACACTATAGATGTATTTGTCTTTTCTAACAAAACGTGGTAATACAAATAAAGTAATGTTATTTCCAGATAAGCGCTCTACTTGTCCAACCAACTTAATTTTATAGCGCTTTTCGCGAGCATATTGGATATCAAAATCAGATATATTTGAGATACCATATGTCAATACATCATCAGGATTGATAACGGATCCAAAACTATGTAAGGTTAAAATTATCAGTTTGTAAAGTGAGTCAAAACCTTCCACATCAAATGTTGGATCGCTTTCAGCAAAGCCTAAATCCTGAGCATCTTTTAGTGCAGTGTCATAAGATTGGTTGTGGTCAAATATTTTTGATAAGATATAATTAGAAGAACCATTTAGAATGCCTGTAACCGACAATAGTAAATCATTATCGTAGTACTCCTCAAGATTACGGATTACCGGTATACTGCCGCAAGCAGAAGCCTCATACAGCAGAGAAACATTGTTTTCCTTTTGTAGTTGAATCATCTCAGCCATGTTTTCAGCCAGCATTTTTTTATTGGCCGAAACGACATGTTTCCCATTTTGTAAAGCCTTCTTTACAATGTGATAGGCTTCATCTGCATTGTCTATTAATTCTACAACTGTATTGATATTAGGATCATTCAGGATATCATCAGCATTATAGCAAAAGAAGTTATCGGGTAATGAACGTTCTTTTTTGTTCTTTACACAAATCTTTGAAATTTCAGAATCAAACGCCGGACTGGTCTTTAATACCTCATATAAGCCTTGTCCAACTATGCCGAAGCCGAAAAGACCAATGTTTAGTTTTTGTTTCATGGTTGTCTTTTTTATCAAGTCTTAAAAAGCCTGATAGTGGTTATTTTGTTTTGCTCTACAAAAGTAAAGGAAAATACAAACCATCCAATGTACTGGCTAATCAGATGGTTTGAAATATTGAAATAATTTAAAGTTGGCTAAAAGCTTCAGTTAAATCATTCTTTATATCGTTGATATGTTCGATACCAACCGACAACCTCAATAAGCCGGGCTCAACTCCTGAGGCTTTTTGTTCCTCTATACTTAATTGTTCATGAGTGGTTGAACTTGGATGAATAATTAGAGATTTAGCATCACCAATATTGGCAAGGTGACTTATTAATGAAAGGTTATTAATAAAATTATCAGCCGCCTGAGCATCACCCTTAATTTTAAAGCTCATCACACCTCCAAAACCTCTCTTCAGGTATTTTTTAGCCAATGAATGGTATGGACTTGAAGCTAAACCCGGATACTTCACATAGTCTACCTTGGGATGACTTTCAAGCCATTCTGCAATTTCTAAAGCATTTTCCACATGACGATCAACACGCAAGGATAAAGTTTCGAGGCCTTGAATAAGAAGAAATGCATTGAACGGACTTAATGCCGAGCCATAATCCCGTAACCCTTCTACGCGCGCACGAATAATAAAAGCAATATTTCCAAACTGACTGTTTTCTCCAAATACTTCCCAGTACTTAAGACCATGGTAGCCTTCAGATGGCTCGGTAAAAGATGGAAATTTACCGTTCCCCCAATTAAAATTACCACCATCAATAATAACTCCACCAATGGATGTTCCGTGGCCACCTATCCACTTAGTTGCAGATTCAACCACAATATTTGCACCATGTTCCAATGGACGGAATAAGTAGCCTGCTGCGCCAAAGGTATTGTCAACAACCAATGGTATCTCATACTTTTTTGCAATAGAGGCAATAGCTTCAAAATCAGGTATGTTAAATTGAGGGTTGCCGATAGTTTCGATGTAAATTGCTTTTGTATTTTCATCAATGGCGCTTTCAAAATCTTGTGGATTATCTCCTTCTACAAATTTTACCTTGATACCCAGTCGCTTGAATTGAACCTTAAACTGGTTAAAGGTACCCCCATATAAATACGATGTTGAGACAAAGTTATCACCTGCTTCCAAAAAGTTTGTTAAGGCAATAAATTGAGCTGCTTGTCCCGATGAAACCGCCAAAGCCCCTACTCCACCTTCTAATGCGGCAATACGTTTTTCAAATACATCGGTAGTGGGATTTTGAATACGCGTGTAAATATTACCAAACTCTTTTAATCCAAATAAATTTGCTGCATGCTCAGAATCTTTGAATAAGTATGAGCTTGTTTGGTAAATAGGTACTGCTCTTGATAATGTTGTTTCATCTACATCATGGCCAGCATGTAGCTGGAGTGTTTCAAATTGAAAATCAGACATAATTATTTAGTTTTTATGGTTAATGTTCTTCTTTAACCTCTACCCGTGCTAAACGCACCGGTCTGTACTGTTTTTTTGTTTGATTTTCAGATACGATGCGTTGTGACACTTAGCGCGTCATCATCATACACATCATCATATGTGAAGAGATATTAATAGCCTTGTCAGCTATTAATACGATAGAAGTAATATGAAATAATTGCTCTTTCATTGAGTACAAATAAAGAGAATTTACTCTTAAATTCAAAAATAAAAAATATTTATTTGTATAATAAAAAGAAAATCAAATCGTTATAATTGCAAAAGATAGTTGAAAAGTAATTTTCCTCTTGACAAACGCAACCTTAAGCGATATGTTACGTCTAGAGGAATGAATCGGGAGTTGGAATAGTACTAGAAACTGAGAATTAATTACAAAACCAGTAAACTATGATGACTCGAAAGTTATTAACCATTAGAGAATGGGTCAGAGGAATTGATATTCCTGTAAGGTTCCTGATTTTGCAGATTTTTATTCTGACTGTAATCGCCTTAAGCCTTGCCTTATAAGGTTAAAAGAAAACTGATTGAAGTATGAAAAACATACTCCAACCAGTTTTTTTTTATGGATTTGATGGTGGAAAACCAGTGCTGTCGTTCCACAATTGTTTATTCTTGCTATCTGACATTTCAAACTCCAGAATTCCTCCTGCACTTATCTCGTGATGATAAATATAAGTCCTGTTTAAAGGCTTACCATTTAATTTTACGCTCTTTATATACTTGTTTGAACTCGATGCATTATTGGCTGATATTTCAAATGTTTTGCCATCAGGGAGTTTAATACTGGCTTTTTTCCACAATGGTGTTCCAATTACATAAATACCATCTGCCGGATTTACCGGGTAGAATCCCATTGAACTAAAAATATACCAGGACGACATTTGACCACAGTCTTCGTTACCGCAATGACCATTAGGAACGGGTGCATACTGAGTTTCTAAAATTTCCCTGACACGTTCCTGTGTCTTCCATGGTTTGCCTAAATAGTTGTATAAGTAGGCCACATGATGGCTAGGTTCATTACCATGCGCATATTGACCAATCATACCCGTACTGAAAATTGGTAAATCATCCTCCTCTTTAGGATGATAAGTAAACATACTGTCCAGCTTTTCTTCAAAACGGTTATACCCACCTGTTTTATCTATTAGTCCCTGTATATTATGAGGTACAAACCAGAAGTAATGCCAGGCATTACTTTCGCAAAAGTGATCGGTATAGTCTTTTGCGACAAAGCCTTCCAGAAACTCGCCATTGGCCTTTTTAGGGCGTAAAAATGAAGACTCACTATCGTAATGATTTTGCCAATTACCGGCTCGTTGCATAAAGTAGTTATAATCATCATTCTTATTTAATGCTTTAGCAAGTTGTGCGATGCACCAATCGTCATAGGCATATTCAACAGTTTTTGAAACTGACCAGTTTTCGTGGTCATAAGAAACAGGCACATAACCCATTTCGCGGTATTCTTTTATACCGTGAGCATCATCCATGGCGTTTGACTTGCAGGCTGCATATAACAGTTCAGGATCAAAATCATTTAATAAGCCTTTAAAATAGGCATCGACGATAACAGGGACTGCATGATAACCAATCATCATATCTGTTTCGTTGCCCTGCATTGACCATACGGGTGATAATCCTGTCTGCTCATAATGGCTAATCATGCTGCTGACAAAATCTTTAACCTTGTCGGGATGCATAATAGTGTAAAGAGGATGCGCTGCTCTAAACGTATCCCATAATGAAAATGTATCGTATTTGTCGTAATCATTGGCCACGTGATATTCACCATCTGCACCTTTATATCTGCCATCAGTATCACTCAATAAGGTTGGTGCCAGCATCGACTGGTAAAGAGTGGTGTAAAAAGTTTTTTTCCAGGTGTTATTATCGGTTTCAATTTTAATTTTAGATAATTTATTCTCCCAAACATCTGAGGCAGCTTTTCGATAAGCGTTAAAATCATCGTGTTTGGCTTCAAGTTCAAGACTCTTTTTTGAACCGATATTTGAGGCCGTTGAGAAACCAACTTTGACCAGTATTTTTTCATTATTACTTGTAGAAAACCGGACTATTACTTTTGTGTTTTTATTTGTTACTGAACTTGCTTCAGATGGTTTATTATCAGCAAAAAGCTCAGTGGTTTCAAATGGTTTTGAGAATTTAGCAGTAAAAAAAACGCGTTGATCTTTTGCCCAACCGGTTGAGAAACGATACCCTTCAATAGTTGTATCATCAACAATTTTAAGATATGTATCAGTTGGAGCGTCCCAATTCAGGGCATATCCTAAATCAATTATAAAGCCTGAATTTTCATCTTTCGGAAATGTTTACTGATGTATTCCCGTTCTTTTGGTGGTAGTCAATTCCGCATTAATATCATAATCCTGCAGGTATACCTGGTAATATCCCGGCTCAGCATGCTCATTATCATGTGAGAATGTGCTGTATGGTCGATGTCCATTTTCTGCTATAGTCTTGGTGGCTTTAGAGTTAATTGGGCTAACAAGGATGTCGTATAAATCACCTGCTCCGGTACCGGTTAAGTGCATGTGGCTAAAACCCGTTATAATTGTATCGGGATAAAAGTAGCCTGCTATACGATCCCACCCCCCGATACCGTGGTCTGGACTTAGCTGCACCATTCCAAATGGAACAGTAGCTCCGGGGTATGTATTACCTGGTCCATCTGTTCCCATAAACGGATTAACATACGATGTCAATCTTTCTGCAGTTTGTGGTGTTTTAGTGCTACATGAAAGCAAAACAGAAAGCAGAAATGCGAAAAATAGAATTGTAATGTTTTTCATATAAGAGTATTTTCTGACGCAATGTGTTAATTTACAAAGAAAATATACCAGGTGCATTGCGAAGGTAGTCGGAGGTTCAATTTGGTATGTTTTTAACTCTAATTGGAAAATATTACCACACTCTATTGAACTGTTAATTAGACCAATTCTAAAATGAGTAGTAACATGTTAAAAAAACCTTAATTAAATATCAAATAAACATTAAGAGATCAAAAAAAATGACATCTTTGGGCCCTCTATTTTGAGATAATTGAATCGGTTTATTTTTGAGGGATACACCTCTGTTTTGAAGAAATTATGAATTACTCACTTTTTGATTTTCTAACCCTGATAGGTTCATTAGGGTTGTTTCTCTTCGGAATGAAGATGATGAGCGAGGCATTACAGAAAGTTGCCGGGGCTCGTATGCGTAAGATTCTGTCTGCTATGACTTCGAATCGGTTTTTAGGCGTGTTAACAGGATTTTTGGTTACGGCAACTATTCAATCATCGTCTGCAACTACCGTAATGGTAGTGAGTTTTGTAAATGCAGGCCTGATTTCTCTGGTTGAATCCATTGGTGTTATAATGGGTGCTAACATTGGTACCACTATAACAGGCTGGATGATAACCCTACTTGGATTTAAAGTAAAAATAAGTGCCTATGCCCTACCAATGATTGGTTTAGGCTTACCGCTTATTTTTTCTAAAAACTCTACACGACGTTCGTGGGGTGAATTTCTTGTTGGTTTTGCCTTACTATTTATGGGCTTGGATGCATTAAAAGGTTCAGTGCCTAATATTAAGGAAAGTCCTGAGGTATTAAGCTTCCTGCAAAACTACACAAATCTCGGTTTTGGTTCTACACTCATTTTCCTGATTATTGGGGCCATTTTAACTGTTGTTATTCAATCATCAAGTGCCACAATGGCCTTAACCTTTGTGATGTGTAATCAGGGTTGGATTCCTTTCCACCTGGCTGCAGCAATGGTAATGGGTGAAAATATAGGTACAACAATCACAGCAAATATTGCTGCCGCGGTTGGTAATGTTTCTGCAAAGAGGGCCGCACGCGTTCACTTACTGTTCAACCTAATGGGAGTAACCTGGATGTTAATGGTATTTCCGTGGTTTGTTGATGCGATTGATCATTTCGTATCAAAAAGTAATGGAGCATCACCATCCGAATCTGTTGCAGCTATTCCCACGGCTTTATCCATATTCCATACTACATTTAATGTGCTGAATGTTCTAATATTCATTTGGTTTGTTCCAGTATTTAAGAAGGTTGTGGTTAGAATGGTGCCTGCGTCAGAGATTGAAGAAGAAGAATTCAGGTTGAAATTTATTACAACCGGCATGTTATCCACTTCCGAATTATCTATTTTACAGGCTCGAAAAGAGGTACATTGGTTTGGTAAACACAGCCAAAAAATGTTTGGTTTTATTCGCAAGCTGATGAATCAGAATAAGGATAGTAAGTTCAGTAAACAATTTGCCCGTATTGAAAAGTATGAAGGCATTTGTGATAATATAGAGGTTGAAATTGCTAATTATCTGGCTCAGGTTAATCAGGGTAAATTAAGTGATTTGGGCCGACGACGAGTTCGCTCGATGCTTAAACTGGTAGATGACCTTGAAAGTATAGGTGACTGCAACTATAATTTAGCTAAGACTATAAACAGAATGCGTAATGCCAACATTAAGTTTGATGAGAATATTCTAAAAAAGCTTGAGTTGATGTTTAACCTGGTTGATGAGTCTTTAGCTGTTATGATTACCAACCTTGATGATGCTAATGAAGATATTCATATAACTAAAGCGAAACAGCTGGAAGATGAAATCAACAATTACCGAAATCAGCTTAAAGTAGAACACCTTGATAATTTGAAAAACGGTGTTTATACTTATGAAGCCGGTATAATATTCAACGATTTATTCTCTGAATGTGAAAAGCTGGCCGATTATTCAATAAATGTTACCGAGGCTTTAGCCGAGGTTAATGCATAGAAAGTTATAGACGTTTGAAGAATATTAAAGGAGGATGTTTGATTCAAACATCCTCCTTTTTTATTTACAAAAACATTTTATTAAATGTTATAGTGTTTCTTCGAAAAAGAACTATCAACATTTATTTAATGGTAAAAGAATATTATTGATACCAAAGGTAATCAGGGTTAACCAATAAATTAGGAGAATATGCTGTTGATACATCTTTCCAGTCAATAAATTTAAAGTTTTGAGCCTTTGGTAGGCCGTTTTCCTCGTTAAAACCATCCTGAACTACCAATATGCCATTCGGGAAATTGTGACCAAGAGCTATGTTAGAAACTGCTAAACCATCCGTTTCTTCTGCCCCATCAATATTAATTGAAGATTGAATAATGAAATTTCCTAAATAGTTGTTGTTGCCCTCTTTCTCAAATACAGCATATGAGAAATTACCTTGTACCGATGCAATTAAATAGCCTTTTCCATTTCCTGCATAATAAATGTCCAGGCCTTCTATATCGAAGGCTATATTCTGATTAAGGCTATCGCTATCTGCCAGTTTAGTCATTTCATTACCGGCGTCTTCTTCGGCACTTAGTTTCCATATAGCATTTCCTTCCTCGGCGATGAATAATGTACCGCTTTCATCATCGGCTACCATTCCTTCGCACTGTGAATTTAATGAAATAGTTCTGACGTTCTGAAGGCTAATTGTGTTCTTCTCTGAAACAAGTTTCCATTGCTGTACATTACCATTTTTACCACCAACAAACGTATAGTAGGCTTCTCTCTTGCGGCTGTAATACATACAGCATCCATATGCATCATCAATAATATTAGTATCCAACAGTGTTGGTTGTGTATGGATATAGCGTAAACTATCAGCATTTACTTTAAACAATACTATTGCATTTTCATTGCGTTCAGATGCTGCAACTACTGCTATTTTTCTATCATTCAATGGAAAATTATAACGAAGATCTACATTATTAACACGACCAGCAGCTAAAAATTCAATTAGTTTTCCTTCAAGGTTATAAAGTGCCAAACCTGCTTTTTTATCGGTACCTAATACGCGCGACTCATCAGGATTAAGTTCATTATACCAAATGGCCGGATCATCAGCTGCATCAATTAAGTGATGCTGATCAACAGGATGTGTTTGTGCCTTAGGTATAACAGTGCGGCTAAATTGTGCCTGTAGCGCAAGGGCATTAGCTTTTTTTACTGAATCTTCGATAGCTTCTGTACTACCGTCCAGTTTATCTAATGTATTAACTGGCTCTTTTTGAGCGGTGGTTGCAGATTTATGTCGACAACCCGTCAATACAATAATAAATATAGTAAGTATAAAAAGTGTTGATTTCATAGAGTTTAGAAGTTAAAGCGAATTCCACCCTGCATACGTATGCCGTAATATTCTTCCTGCATTGTAAATTTAGATTCTCCTTGATAATAACGAAGTGGCTGATCCAGTAAGTTATTAACTTCTGCAAAGAATTTCAGGCTTTTAGTAATATCGTAAGATCCGCTTAAATCAACATGTGTAGCTTTATCGTAGTAACGATCTTCGTAGGCTTCTTCGCCATACTCATTAACAAAATCACCAGCGTAATTTAATGATGCACGAAGAGTCAACTTCTTACTCTCATAAAATAATGATGCATTAACTGTATGTTCAGGTGTTCCTGTTAATTTAAGATCTTCATTTTCTCTGCCTTCCAGTTTGATATTACTTACCTTGCTATAATTGTAACTGTAGTTGGCATATAATCCAATGTTTTTAAGAAAACCCGGAAGAAAGTTAAACTGACGCTGGAAGGCTGCTTCAAAACCGTATAAGTCGGCATCTCCCGCATTAATAGGCTGATATACCTCCCACTCAGTTCCCTCTTCTATAATTGATGTGTTTTGTGTAGCTATGTAATCTTTAATATTCTTGTAATATACGCCTGCTGATACCAAACCAATTGATTTGAAATAGTGTTCGACCATCAGGTCAAAGTTCATTGAGCTGGTCGCATTTAAGTCAGGATTTCCAAGCTCTTTTTCTTCATCTTCCTGGTTGATTATTGCATAAGGAACAAGATCAAAATACTTTGGCCGTGCCATAGTATTGGTCCATGCAACCTTTAATTTGGTGTTTTGGGATAAATCATATTTAATAAGTAAGCTTGGCAGAACATTATTATAGTTGCTTGATTGAGTACCAGTAGACTCGAAAATATCATTATCTGGATCAAATACATAACCTGAATACTGCACATCAGTCATTTCATAACGAATACCGGCAACTGCAATTAAACGTTCATTAATTTTTTGATCCCAACGAATAAAACCGGCTGTTACATTTTCTTTCGCTTCAAAATTACCTGCAATTTCTTCAAGGTTTTCTTCACGGTCAAATGTTGAACTCATCAAATCGAGGTCACCAACAAATTCACGTTTTACAAAGTGTCCTGCTTTGTAAT
>JAKSBD010000333.1 GCA_022361295.1 Bacteroidales bacterium | reverse complement strand
TTATTGACAGCCTGTCTAGCGAGCGGTAGACTGTCTGTTAACTGAACGGTAGACTGTCTGTCTACAAAATGATCCCGTTATTGCATAGTCATGCAATTGCCTCACATAATACCTTTGACTCATTCGATGACTAAAAGTCATTGATGGTTGGAGATGGTAGAATCCGGAGCTTCCAATAAGCATAGCCTAGTTATTTTGAGGTCTGTATAAGCAATAGTCGAGTCAAATTCGGACCATAGTCGCTTCTTCTTCGGTAATTGTGTTGAAAAGTAAGGGGAATGTTCTTGATAGTTAAGTATAATCATCCCATGGGTTAATGAGATTATTTTAGCTGATTATACTTTATTATTCACTTTCGTTATTTATTCCTATGGGTTTACTTTGTGAAATAATCAACCTAAATTGCATAATACATTAACCTACTTATCTTTAATCAATTCGTATTCTTATTTTTTAATTGCCTAAAACATTAAGAACATGAAAAAAATTCGCCATGCATTCGCCATGCTCGCAGGTACAATCCTAATATTGTCGATCCCGTCGTGTGAATACCTCGATCAGATTGGTGGTTCCAAAGCCCTGAACAATAAACTTAATCAGGAACGCATAAAGGTAGGTCGTGCTTTACTTGAGGTGACCGATGGAGGAATTGATGAAATTCTTCCTTACTACACAGACGATATAGAATATCACGATCCTATTGTTGATATCTATGGAATCGAGCATATGACCGGATTCCTTTATATGCTTATTGAAAATTCGTCGCCTGACCTAAAAACTACAGTAGTTGAAGAAACGCTAATTGATGATATCTATTCGGCCACCTGGATTATGGAAGGTAGCTTCAACGGAATTCCGTATAAAGCGAAGGGTATCTCCATCTTTAAGTTCAAGCCATACTCATTGCAGGTATATTATCAGCGAGATTACTATTCTGAGGGCGACATCATGGCTGAGATTACAAATCCTGATGGTACACCCGGCCTGGACCTTGTAATGTTTTATTTCAGGGAACAATACAGGTGCTCTGTTGTGCCTGACTACCCTTGTTCACTACCTCCTCCTTCACGAACTACGGTTGATATGCAGAGTGGTTTGAAAGGACAGAGATTATTAAAAAAACAGTTAAGCGTTGGTCGTCTGCTTGTCCAGCTCGATGCTGATAACTGGCCAACTGTTATTCCATATCTGGCAGACAACTATGAGTACCATGATCCTATTGTAGATATCTTTACACCAGCTACCATGGCTGATTTTCTTGGACGTTTGTTTTCACAATCGCAAGACTTGTTCACTGTTGTAGAAGACGAGACGCTTGTTGACGATATTTATATGGCAACATGGACCATGACCGGTATGGTGAACGGTGCTATTATTGAAGCTCCGGGAATGTCAATCGTGAAGTTTAAAAAAGGAACTAAAAAAGTAATTTACTCAAGAGACTACTACTCTGAGGGAGACATAATGACAGGCATCGATCAGCTGTTGGAGCCTGTAATTGGTTTCCGCGAGTATTACCTTTGTGCGGTTGATCCACAGCATGATTGTCAGCTTCCGCAGTAGACATGCTAATAACTCAACTGATGGCTATTAAAAATAAGATATAGTCATCAGTTGAGTTATCATATCTTATAAACAAAGCTTAACATGTAAAACTGATTTAAAGTAGGGCTGAAAGATTCTGATACGGAGAATTCATCTACTCGTCGGTTGATCTCATCCTCATGGTTGGCTAAGTCATAAGCCGACAGGATGATTTCACCTTTATTGCTTTTAAACACCTTGGTACTGAGTGCCAGGTTGAGGTAAAGGCGACTATTACTGGCCAGGCTGCCCGATGCACCAGTATAGGTGTGACTGGTGTTGGTTTTAAAAATAAACTTCTTATAGAAATTATAATACAGGTTAATGGCACTGCGCTGACTGAAATAATTACTTTGTGAGGCTGATCCGCTCTGCCCGTCCACCAATGAAAAGTTGCTGTTGCTGACAAGTGTAAAATCAATCTTCTCACTGATATTGGAACTCAGGGTGAAATTTTGTGTCATATTTAAACGGTTGGAATAGTCCACCACATTATTAATGATGTTAGGCGTGCGGTTATAACTAAGCCCCGTTCGCATATTCAGTTTGGACTTGAGCTTTTTTAACGGTAAACTAAAAGTACCGTTCAGGCTAACACGGTAATAACCATCGAGGTTAACAGCCTTACTAAACTGACCACCTGCCGGCAGAAAGTAATCACCCAGTACGGTTGTATCGTTTTGGGCCACCACTCTGTTTTGGGTTACCATGTTATTGGTTACTCCCGCTCTCAATGCTATGGATGTAAACGTGCCCTTTACGGGATTTGACTTCCGCATGCTAAAAGACACCTGGTGTGTTTGTGACGATCTCAAGTTGGGGTTACCGGTTGAAATATACAGCGGATTGCTATTATCGACGATGTCCTGCAAATCACGTAAAGATGGATTTCGATTAGACATTCCGTAACTGGCCTGAAGACTTAGTTTCTTTTTTGTTTGATGCGAATACTTTACCTGTGGCTCAAAAAAGAGAAAGTGTTCCTTCAGGTGTTCTGTTTCAGGAAATACTTCTGAGCTCTCAAGGGTTGTCTGCGAGATATTAACACCCAGGTAAAGATTGGATTTACGTTCACCGGTTTTAAAAGCCAATTTTCCAGTGTGCGCTTTCGATGCATTATTAAACTCACTGGATGTTAAGGTGTCAAGAGCCGTATAATCGCCGCTTACCTCATCGTAATTAAAACTCTTTCGTACCGATTCTCCATCTCGTTGTGAGTAGTTATAACCAAAGTTAAGTTGACTTTTCTTGCTTAGGGCGTGATTATAGCTTAATCCGTATCCATAGGCTGTATTGGTTATGTCATTGTTTGAACGTTGATCAACCGACTGAACCATCTCTCCGGCTTCGTTAAGCGTTTCGGAGCGCAGTGAGCCGTCCCCTTCATTTTGGGAAACATTCATATTAACATTGGCCGATATGGCACTACCTTTTTCATTTAAACGACGAATAAAGTTAATACGGCCTACAAGCATATTGTTATCACTATCATTGGTATTGATTCGCAGGTTTTCATTGAGTAGTTTACCATTCATAGAGGTGCTTGAGTTAGAAAGGCTTCGACTTTCAGAACCTGAACTGCTGGCTTGAAAATTTGTCCGTACCTGGAACTTTTTATTGGCCTGGTTTGACCAGTCTAAACCTGCCCTTTGGCTAGCCCTTTTACTATTCGTTCTGCTTTCATCCTGATTGGCTTGTCCGTTTAATGCACCAGCTATATATTCTCGTGAACTGGTTGAATATTTTTCATTGTCCGAATCAGACAGACTATACCTCACATTGAAGTCATTATCACCCATCATCCCGTAGTTGGCCCCAAGCTGCCTGTTTTCCATCTTATTGCCTGATATAGTGGCCTGTCCGCCTCCCATGGAAGGAAGAGAGCGATTAATTAAGATAGGTGCATTCACATTATTGATACCCCCGTTAAGGCTTAACCTGTTCTTCTCACTATAACGGTTATAATCTGCCTCTCCCACATAACGATCATCTTTTCCAATGCCTGCAGCCACCTGCCCCATCTTAAGGTGCTGCTTCTTGGCCTTGGTTACAATGTTTACAGTTTGCCCCCCGTTCATATCCTCAAAACCGGAATATTTAGCTTCATCACTCTTATACTGATACACTTCAACTTCCTCGATCATTCCGGGTGATATCTTGGTTAATGCTTCCTGCACATTATTACCAAAGAAGCGTTTACCATCAACCAATACCTCTTTAATGGTATCACCCATGGCCATGAGTTTACCTTCAATCTCAAAGAAACCTGGCATTTTCAACAGCAGGTCATTGGCCGTTGCATCCATACTTACCTTAAAAGCGTCAGGGTTAAACAGGACGGTATCACCTTTTTGAAAGGTTGGCGCCAGCTGACTAACCACCTGAATCTCGTCCAGCAAGGCTGCTTCTTCCCAAAGAGTAATAGTTCCCAAAGCCAATGGTTCTCCATCAATCAGCAATGTATCGCGGTAGGGCTTAAAGCCCATAAAGGATATGTGCAGGGCATATTTCCCACTGGGAGCACTCAGGTCAAATTCTCCTGCCATGGAAGTAATGGTTCCTTCCTGCTTCAGACTGTCCTTTACATTGGTCAGTAAAACTGTGGCACCGGGCAATGGCAATTGTTCGTCTGAGTCTATAACCGCCCCTTTTATACCATGTACCTGAGAATTGACGGCAACGGGTAAAAGTAGTACAAAAACAATGAATATATATCGGTACATTTTAGTTGAGAAATAGGTTAAGGTAATTTAGTGTTGTATATAAGGTCTTATGACAAAGAAAACAATACCAGTAATAAGACTGGGTTAAATGTGTCACAATCATAGTTAATTAAGGTTAACAGCATTTTCAATGAATTCTTCAAAGACGGAACAAAACTTTGTTAGTAATGACGCAAGAATTGTTAAAAGGGGTGACATGTGGAAGAAAAAAAACAGGAATCACTCCGGCAAGGTGGTTCCTGTTAGTATTGGCAGACTTTGATCTGTCAAAGCCAGCTTTTTATTGGTTTTTATGTGTATCTTTTTTTAGTCAGTGATGATATAATTGATTATACGCAGCAAACTGAAATAATTGGGATCGCCCTTGCCTGCCAGATTCATTCTTTTTAAAACGGGTTGTGGTCTAGCAATATAATCCCAAATCCTTGACTAAGAACGGCTGCTCCCGTTTATAATGATCAATCATCAGGGCACGGTTTACATTGGCAACAATTAATAATTCGGTTTCATTTGTCTGGTTAATTGTTAATATCCTACTTATTGGAGGACATCCTTTAAACAGGCAATTTCCGCTCTGACTAAAAATGGATAAATAATCCATCTCACCAGGACATTTTATTATAATATCCTTTCCTACCCACTTAATTGTATACTTCCTGTTCATCACTTTGTAGTTTTAAGTGCTCAATTGAAAACTATGCGCATCTATTATAAAGACACGTAAGTCTTAAAAATGGGTGACAGAAGTATTACTTTTTTAATTGGTGGTATTAAGTAAAAAATAACAGGCGGTATCAATTACTAAAAGGGTACAACCTCTCTTTAAAATAAAGTGAAGCTTTAATTTCATAATAATCTCCTTCTAAAACGTTAAACTATCAAAGGAAGTAAGTATTGAAATACTGGTTTCGATTTGGTCTCGGTGAGATTGTTTGTGAATAATTCATTTTGAATTATTCCACCAATAAAAAAAAACGCTCAAAATATTCATTTTGAGCGTTTCCCAATCAATTTTGCGTAAATTTCAAGTGCCCAAGACTGGACTCGAACCAGCACGGACTAAATCGTCCACAAGGCCCTCAACCTTGCGTGTCTACCAATTTCACCACTTGGGCATTCATTCAGAATTAATCTGATAAAGAAGGGACCTGCTTTTGGCCCCTTTGAGCGAAAAACGGGACTCGAACCCGCGACCCCGACCTTGGCAAGGTCGTGCTCTACCAACTGAGCTATTTTCGCAAATGCTGTGCAAAAATATAAAAAAATAGAGATGTTTCGCAGGAATAGTGCAGATTTTTGAACACTATAGCATCTTTATAAAAACAAGGTCTTAGAGATGAATTATTTAAGAAAAATCCAGCTATTTGGTAGCTTCAGCTATAAAAGCCTTTTTATAAGATTGCTTACTGGCTATCACCTGATAGAAAGAATCTACTATTTTCAGGCATTCCTGCCTTGCGGATAAATCCAGATACTCGAAACCGAGAATTGTATTGATAAGATCTGATTTTTTATCCTTATAGTGAGCCAGAGCATTTTCCAGAGTTTCCATTGGCACTCTTTTACCTTTGTATCGGTTTTCAAGTAACTCCCTACCCATGTATACATTCATATAGCAAGCGTCTACAAACTCCGACATATCAAAATCGTAAGGAACCGCAACCGGGGGGGAATGTCTTTCATGTCTGAATAAAGCTACATTATGCAACTTAGGAATTGACCAGTCGGTATTACCAATCATATAATTAAACAGAGCCAATTGTATAATATTTTCCTCCACCAATTGCTCTTGCTTAAGATTGGCCATCTCAACTTCTTCCAGGCCTAGACGCTCAGCCATCTGATCAACTGATTCGACGAAAAAAGCATATTTAATAAGTTCTTCACCATATACGGTATCTTCATATTTAACCTTAACCAATCGAACCCTTAGGCTTTTATCACTAACCGTATTGTACATCTTATAAACCAGATATTCACGCAACATGGTATTTTGCATTGTCTCGCTGGTATCACGGCAATGAGTTACCAGTTTGAGTTTTTTCTGGCCTTCAAAAGCTGTATTGATAACATTACGTGTTTTAAATTTAAACCTTAAGGGGGGAAAATCACAATTTTCGGTTTTAAGCCTGAAGTTTCCACGTGTTTTTATCTTAACCGGAATCTGTAATTCATCACCGTCATCATTCAATACAACTGTTGCAGGATGGTATTCGTTGGTTGTTCGATCACGGTCTGCTCTAATACTTGTGAAGTCAGCTTTGACT
>JAKSBD010000721.1 GCA_022361295.1 Bacteroidales bacterium | reverse complement strand
GTTCCTTCGAAGTTCCTTCAATGTTTGTTCGATGATAATTGAATAAACTATGACTATAATATGACTAAAATTTCAATGATATATGAGGCAAATGGGAATTACATTGGATCACGCACACAAGCTGAAATGATCTAATTCGCTAACTCGAATCACGATCGGGCATTTGCTATGGCGGTGCATGGAGCAGAAGTTAATGGAAGAATAATTGCTTTTGCACCGGATTGATGGCTACTGAGCACCCCCAAGGCGTCGTTATTGAGTGTTTGAAAAGAGATTGTAATTTGATTAATACTTTTACGATTTGATTCTTGTATCGTTTACATTATCATCAATTTCGAAATGATTAGGGGCATAGCCCACGAGTGTTCGAAAAGATCTCAAGGTTCACAATTATAGTAATTTGCAAGCTGTAAATCAGCTCTCCTCCCAGGAGGAGAGCTGATTCCCATGATGCATAGATATATACGTATATTAAACTTCTTTTCGAACACTAAAGGGCTACGCCCCTATATACTCATAATTCACTTATTACAACAATTACATGTCATAATGTAAATATCACTTAAATTCTTCATCATTATAATTCCACTGCAGAACATTGGCAATGGTGGGAATAATATGACCGGCCATTTTTAACTGCCCCTTGTAAGATGGATGATAATCTGAACCCAGATCTGTTGTTTTATTCAACAAAAAAGTGGGTATGCCGATAAAGAACAGATTCCTGTCATTATAAATCACACACGACGACTCCACCATCTCTTTAACGTTGCTATAAGCCGGTTCATTAACCATAGGGCCACTAACACAAAAGATGGGCACATCTCCATACCCAAGTCGAATCTGACGTATAAACTGCCTGTAACGATCAATAAAAACAGCCTTATCGGGTTGTACATTGGTTGAATAGTCATTAGTCCCCAAATTAACAACCACCGCATCAGGTCTCCACTTTGCAAATTCCCAATGCATAGCCGTATCCATATCCAATGTTTGATGATAGCGCTGAGGTAAGGTGGCCAGCTCGGTTGACACCTTCTTTTTATCACCATAATTACGTACCACTCCTAAACCTGAGTGAGCAGTAACATAACACTCTGCATCAAAGGCGCGTGCTGTGATAAAAGCATACGACAGATTAACATTCTCCGTTTCGGGAAGAAAATCTTCCTCAGGCGATTTGCCTTCTGTGCCGTAACCACACGTGATGGAATTACCTACAAACTCAATTTTACGCTTAGGCAGAGCTTCATATGCAGCAACTTTTGCCCTAACACCTACCTGCACACCTTTAAAAACAGTTGTTCCCATTTCTCCTTCTGTTCGCTTCTGAAGCCTGCAGGTATGCCAGCCCTTTCCTTTAATGCCAGATATTGAATAAACCGTATCGCCGGGGACATGCATCACCTCATGCAGTTCTTCATCAATAAAAAGATTAAAATAATTACGCTTACCACCTTCAATGAGAAATGCCAGCTCATCACCTGTAAATTTAAAGTAAACAGCTATTCCCGACCAGTCATACCTGACTTCCCCCTGCTTTGTATAATCAACACGACCAGAGTATGTAAAAGCCGGATTATCAGCATCTATTGTTTTTGTTTGGGCAATCATAGTATTAAACATTAGCAGTAAAACTGCACTTATCATTAATCGCATAACTTAGGTTTTTAAAGTATTAATTAGTACCGACAATCATAACCTTTCGGTAAACACGTCCTTCCGGTAAAGTAATGCACAGAACATATAATCCATCCGGAATCCGACCAATCATCAACTTCACATGCTTACTTTTTACATCTTTCCTCTGTACCAGTCGTCCTCCCAGATCATATAATTCGACTTGCTGAACAGGCTTGTTATAATCAATAAATATTTCAGTTACTGCCGGATTAGGGTATACTTTCAATTGCTCAGCAAGCTCATCTTCCCATCCGGTCTTATACTCATAACGGGCAAAGGCCAAATCATCAATAAATAATGTTCCCTGACCAAGTCCACCTTGCTTTCCCTGCAGGTGAATACCATCGAGGTAAAACTCACTACCATCCAATTGTCCGTCACCATTAGCCCAGGCAACAGCATCTTTCTTTGACAGATCCCATTCAAGCAGTTTCCACCCCAGCCAATTGATCGTAAACCATGGACTGGCTTCTAACTCACTATTGCCATCCCTTATCACAAAGCGGATGTCATGCATTCCTTTATCACCAAATACATAAGCCCTCAGTACATGTTTTGCACTAAATTTCTCACTATTCTGTTGCGCATCTGGGGGCAGATACAACCTTATGTAACCATTTACCGGCATTGTCCATCCATAATTTAATTGCAAACTGTTTTTACTTCCTATTGCCCTAACCGATATTTGTTTATTCAATTGCCTATTGGTCACTTCAGTTATTATGCCCTCTGTTGAGCCCGAGGCCTGAGGCGTCCACCAGTTCTCCAATTCATTTTCAAACGCATCAATGCTAATTTTATCAACATCAGGCGCATTGTTTAGTGTGAATTCAAAACTATAATCCTGACTTGCATTGCCACCAACATCCTCTACTCCGGCCAGTATATTCAACTGGTATGTCTGTCCGTTCTCCAGGTCATCAAGCGGAAAGATATGCAAAACACCTTCCTCATTCACCTCCTGATAACTGATCTCAAAATCAGAACCAATAGCGGTTTCTTTGTTTATTAGCTCTACAGCATTATTCAGACTTGATTCGTTTAACACCTCATCGTATACAATGCGAATTACCGGTCTTAATTGATTGACTTCTGAATCATCTTCCGGCCATTGCTCTACGACTACAGGGGCCACAACATCAAACGGAGCAACACTAAACTGAAGCACATAGTCACCTCCCTCAGCCCCATCAGCATTACCATCCAGCATTTGATCTGTCAATAAATTACGGGCCACACTTCCCTGAATCGTCAGATCATAAGTTGTTTCATACTCCAAATCGGAAGTATTTATTTTCATGCTTAACTCATCCAACCAAACAATATCTGCCTTTGCTTCCGGGCTGAATTTCATGGCTTCCTCTACTGAAGCCTGGTTCATCTTCCGATCAAATACAACGACAATATCCTGCCCCGGCTTAAGTCTGTCAAAACTCCCAACAGGCATAAATACCCTTTTCACCCGTGCCGGCACTAAACTTCTTAGGTAAAAGTCCAGGAACGTCAGGTTATCAGCCGTTCTTCCGTTTGGCTTACTTAATATCTCAACATCAATATTTTCACTCCTGTAATTATCCTTGCTAAAACTAACAGAAACGCTTGCTCCCGGTTGTAATCCCTCTAACCAGTAAAAGCCATTGGCCAATTCATCCGGATTATCAGAGTACTTTTTAAACAGAGAGTTATATGAATCTGTAACACATAATTGACGATCAATTCTTACACGACAATCGTTTAAAGGCTCTCCTGTATCCTCATCACGAACTATACCCGTAAGAACACCAACTGCCGGCCTGTCAAGTCCTTTGTACTCAAGAAATGAACGAAAAGCCGACAATGCCTCAAGCTTTTTCCAGCGGGCATTCATGTTTAACTGCTGCTGACCCGGATTGGTATGAAATCCTCCTTCACTTAATAAAGAAGCCATACTTGTAGTGCGGTTAACATGCAAATAAGGGTATTGCTTACTATGGTGATATTCATTACCATTATAATAAATCCTGTCGGCATAGTTACCTCTTTCACCAATCCTCATCGCACCTGTCAAATCTTCACTTAATATTTCCCCAAACAACCGTCCCCCTTTGGGAGATTTCTCGATGATATTACCGTTATTCTTAAAGCCCCCATACAACATCAGGGTTGTATTTTCCTCAGGAGCACCGGCATCACTATGGATAGAATAATAAAAGTCTGCTCCTAATGAATTGGCCAGATCAGTGCGCTCAGATAAGCTGATAACATCATCATCGGTCAATCGGCTTAAGTGCACGTCATAAATATCTGTTTGAGATTCGAACAAGTCTTTTAATTCAAGTGCAATCCGCAATACCTTCTCAGCTTCTGAATAGTTATACAGGCCCATGTTTTCTTTTTGCGAATGGCCCGGATCAATAAAAATTTCATAACGACTTAAGCCTGTAACCTGGGCTGTCACATTACTATTAGCAACAACAGTCAGAGCTAGCGATATAATGATTTGATATATGAATATACGTTGCATATTTATTCTATTGGATTTAGATACATTTTCAAGATTAACACTATACCTTACTTTATCTCAAACAGATATACAGCACCATCATTTACATTATCTATCAACACCTTCTTTCCATCGGGAGAAACAGAGGGATTCAAAGCAATTAGATCGTCCTCAGACACCAAAACAGTTTGCTGCAAATTGGTTACATCAACAGCCACTATCTTGCCCGAAGTGAGTCGCTGTCCATCATCCTGTGTTTCGACAGCTATTAAATACTTGTTATCCGGTAGCCATTCAGCCTGCTCAAGACAACCAATGTGACGCATATCGCTGCCATCAGCATTTGCCACATACATACCCAGGCCATTTACCTGAAAAGCCACTTTTTTACCATTGGGCGAATAACTCTGATTAAATATATAACGTCCATTGAATTGCTCTTTGACCTCAAACTGCTCTTTGGGGCTTAACATGACAGTTCCGTTGACGCAGATTGCATGCCTTGGCTGAGACCCCTTTAATGCCGGCATGCCACTTTTAAGATGTTGCAAGGCCCCGTTCACAGGCACTACAACAGTTGCACCTCCTTCTGTCCATTGAGGCAAACCAACACGCTTATTTTCACCATCCAGCAACACTACTTTACTATTATCATCAACATCGTATAGCACCACCTGATGAACCCTTTCGCCATTTATCTCACTAATTGACTTAGCCAATATACTCTTACTATTGTATGACCACCAATAGCCGAAGCCAGCATTCGCATCATTAGTTAAGTCACGTACATTTCGCCCCTTTTCATCACAAATTCTGAGGCCTTTGTTTTTTTCTGAGGTAAAAGCTATGCTTTGTCCATCGGGCGACCACTCTGCCCGCATACAAATTTCTTCGTCCAAACTAATTAAACGCTGTGGTTTTTTACTCACCTTTGGTTGAGCTATAAGTTGGCCCATTGTTTCAAAAAGCAATAAGCCCAATAGTAATAATTTCATAGTTCTTATTTGTTAGGTCTACATTAAAGTTCGATGATAGTCCTTTCATAAAAAAAAGCTTATATCATTTCGCGTTCAGCACCTTTGAGATATTCCTCATTAAAATCAGCACCAACTCCAATTGTATCGGAGAGTGTCCACAAACCCTTACCTTCATACTTAATCCCGCCAACAACCGGATCTTCAGCCAGCATTAACGACGAATCAATATCGTAATGCACCACATTGGAACATGCCAACACAAAGTGCATTAAAGCAGTTAGTGCATATCGCGATTCAGACATACACCCCACCTGACATTTAATACCCG
>JAKSBD010000401.1 GCA_022361295.1 Bacteroidales bacterium | reverse complement strand
CTTACCCATGAAGCAGATACGTGCTCTTCTTCAATGGCTTTGATCATCCACATGTAACTTTCAAGCGAAGCGCTATGCGTTACATCTAACCAGTCTTCACCATTCTGGAAAAAGAAACGACCCTGCACTGGCTCTTCTGTTAATATGCCACCTTGTGGATATCCTACTCCAAATTCGTAAGACACGATGATGTAGAATTTCTCATTAGGATAGAACTGCTGAGGTTCTGACAACTCAATGGTTACAAACTCTCCACCTTCAACCGGTGCATCGATTTCATATTTATATGTTTCATGCGTTAGCACTTTAGCATCACCAACATGGGTTCCACCAGCCAATACATATACATTAATATCAGAAGATAATACTTCTTTAGAACTGTACCAGGTTTTAACATGCGACAGTTTGAAACCTTCAGCAGGTGCTTCGAAAGCAATAGCCGGAGCAAAGGCCTGATCTTCACCATAACCAACCCAAACGTCAGGTTCTGTGTTATTTTCGTATTCTAATACCGTATCGTAATCTTCAGTATCTTGTGCAAAAGTAGTGATACCCGGTGCCTCATTAATCTCTGCCACAGGCATAGCTGTGATAGTAGATAATGTTGCTACAGATGATACATCCTCACCAACTCTATTATAGTCAACAGAAATTGAATAGGTCAGTTTGCCTTCACCCGCCTCATTTGACAAGCTCAAGCTCGCTGTTTCTGTATGTTCTGTACTGTTGGCTAGAATATTAATATCCTCACCTACCAGTGCTGAAGCAGGGGCTTTAGAAATACTCGCTGTAATTGGTATCAAAACCTGTCCTTCTGCGGTGAAGGTATTTAATACTAAATTAGCGTTAATCTCAGGAACATCACCAGTAGGAGTTAATTGAACTCTTAACTTGTTAGATTGTCCAGGTTGGAGACCTACATATCTTGCTCTTGAAATGTCTGTCCAGTACCACATATTTCCATATTGATTCACATAAATCTGACCAGACAATTCGGTATTGTCGTCAAAAGTGATAGATTCAATAGTCAGAGGAGCAGTACCTGTGTTTTTAATTTCAAACTCCTTATAGTAGGCTTTTGCTTCAGGACCAGAGTATCCTTCTTCATCATAAGCCATTACACTACCAAACTCAATGCCTTCTGGTGATTCCAATTTAGGTTCACCGATAACTGTCATTGCTACCAGCTTATCCAGTTGTGGCTGACCCGGTGTATTGTTAATAAAGGAGAGCTTAGTCTCGTATAAACCATCAACCAGGTTAGTTGCATCTAACACAATATTGAAGTTAGCTGAACTTTGTGGAGCAATGGTTTTCTTCTCAGCCGGTGTTAAAACAATGGCTAATTCGTTTTCGATATACTCCTGGTAACCTGCTAATAACAAACCATCTGATCCATCAGCATTCTCTAAACCGACAACACCCAGACTCATTAATGGCATAGCACCTAAGGCTTTGTATTGGTATTTAATCGTACCATTGGTATAAATAATAGCCTGGAAGCTATAGCTATCACCCATTCCGTACATGTCGAAACACTCGTTCCACTGAATCACGATGTGATCGTCATATATCTTGTGGTATACACCAGAAATTTCAGCCAGCTCCTCTGTACGGTTGTAATTATGTATACCAAAATAAGGTGCTATCAGGCTATTTGGTTCTGTTGTATTCGGGAATAACTCAGCACCAATATATGGCGGATTAATACGAGGCTCTACAGTTGTGATTAAACCCTGCCAGCTAACCCAAAGCTTGTTGGTTGGTTGGTTATACAATTTAACCTCAAAAGGTAACTCTACCTCTTTCCACAATTGCTGATTTTCTACATACCAGTTGTATGGTGTTTTTACGCCATCTTCAACAATATCGCTCCATACATATGATGCTTCCTGCCAATCTTTTGTCGTCTTATAACTATAGGCAAACTCAGGTACAGCTTGTGGAGCAGCTTGCTCTTCTTCATATACCCAATCAGCACCAGCCATTAAGAATTCTAACGGACTGTCACCATTATTGGTTATAGTAACCGGATGAACCATCTTTTCGCCTGCATTAACATACTCATCTAAATCAGCCCAAAAGCTTGGTGCAGCATTAGGAAAGCTAACGTCAATTTGTGGCGCAGCAGCAACTGTTGCGGCTAAAGTCACTCGGTATACATTTCCGTCATCACAAGTTAAAACCAACTCGTCGCTAAATGAACCAACAGCACTTGTATTTAAGGTAATATTAAGAGGTTTTGTTCCTTTAGCTTTAAGTACAGCAGGGAAAGCTCCTTCAACAGTAAAGTCAGATCCGCTTAAGGTAGCAGACAGAATATTTACATCTTTAGTACCTGTATTCCCAAGTGTTACTGTTTGAATAGCCTGAGCACCAACAAATAAATCACCGAAGTTAATGTCAGTTCGGTTAATCGAACTTTCGGCCACACCTCCAGCATTTACATTTGCCTTAACTGTAAAGGCGGTTGCCGGCGCAAAAGGATCGTTACTTAAAATAGAAATATTCTGATACAACTGTCCTTCTACCACATTGGCTGTGTTAACCTCTACGTTTATAAGCTGTTCGCTACCAGGTGCAATGTAACCAGTTGTTTTAGAAACAGATTCTACCATATCCGATCCAGGATGTCGAACTTTAAAGATCGTTTGATTATCCTGAAGTACGTCCCACTTGTCATAACCATAAACAAAGTCGGCTCCATTGATACGGAATTCATCTTCATAATTTGGATCCATCATACCAATCAAGGCCTGATCACGGTCCAGTGGATGCATAGATGAGATATGATTGTATATAAAATCTATGTCACCATTTAAATGCAGTACAATCTGGAACGTACCTGATTGATAAGGATCTGCCTCTTCGAAAAACACATCTGAATACTGAACAATAAAGCGATCACCTTCCTGTTTGTAGTGAATAGACCCTTTACGGTTAATATCAAATGGCCAGCCCATAGCTGAAATGGCTCCTTTAGGTGAGCATCGCGGATCGAAGTTTGGCGGTGCACAGTTTCCAAAAGGTCCGTCTTTATCAAGAGTTAGAATACCATTACGCGTCAGATACATTTTCTTTACAACATTGTCGTAAAATGGGAAGTCAAAACCAAGTTCTACCTCTTTATAGGTAAAATTTGGATGGATGACCTTAAAATAATCTGAAACATCAACCCCGGTGGTTCTGATATCGTTCCACTCATATGTTAATGTTGAACCATCCTCCTTATTGCTTTCATAAGTATAACCAAACTTATGGCGAAGGCTATCCTTCATTGTCAACTCGGCGGTATCAAAAGCAGATAATTTATACTCTAAAGGATACTCCCCAACGTTTTTAATAGTAAAGGATGTGGTAGCCGTTTCGCCTATGGCCATATCTCCAAGATCCTGCTCTGCAGGCATTACCTCAATTTTTGCAGGACTGGTTCCTACACCAAACAATGGAATATCGTGTGAATTACCATCTCTGTCGGTCAGGTTTAACACTGCATTATGGTTACCTACGCCTTCTGGTGTATAAGTTACTGTATAGTAACCATAGTCGCGGGCGTAGATATTATAGTCATAACTACCTAAGGTAAATCCTTCTCCAGTTATAGTAGGAGTCGTATTCATGAAATTACCATAACCAAAGTTAGTAACCGGTATAATAAGTGTTTTACTATGTCCGTGGAATACATTACCAAACTCAATCACATCAAGGTTACGTAAATCAGGTAATTGCTCAGAAACAGTCATACTAACACCGTAACGTGATTCTTTTTCGTCGCTATCGTTAGATGTTACTAAAACATTAGCATTGTAGCTACCGTTAATCAGTTTAGTTGCATCAATGTCAAACTCCACAGTCTCCGTTCCACCAGCTTCAACAGTACCTGATACTGGTGACAATGTAATGTATTCACCAAGGTATTTGTTGTTACTAACTGCTACCGTTGACCATGTGTAAAAATCATCGATTAAGCTACCTAATGGCTGCCATGTACTTCCCATGTCAAAGCTCATATAGCTATAGTCTGAATACGATGGGTCAAACTCTTCATATGCTCCTAAACAATATACATTACCTGCCGGTACATGAAACACAATCCAGAACGTTTCGTTGTAATCAAAGTACAACTGCTCTTGCAACTGAATATTAGCCTCATAAGGACTTTCAGTTGGACTCATATGCTCCTGTGCCATCACTAACTCTGCGCTATTGATGTCTTCTCCTTTGTATACTTCTACAATCATAGGTCCGGTTTCCGGATCATGACGCAGATACATGCTCACGTTTGTCAGGTTAAAGCCTTCTTTACGATCCACATAGTACTTCATGGCAGATGAGTTAGTCAACTCAATATCACCATCACCAATAATATAAACATTACCGTCACCAAATCTCATTTCATCACTGAAACCTGTTAAGGCAACCGTTTTGACGTTTGATACAGCTGATGCTACTCGCGAGGGTATTGCTTTTACATCTAATGCTGAAGACAACGATGCATAATTAACCTCAGGGTAATTTAACTCACTTGACCACATATCAAGTTGCTGAGATTTGTGTCTGAGAGTAGCTTCCCACTTAAGGTAACCTTCATCAAGGTTTTCAATTTCAAAGGACCCTGTACCGGCAAAATTATTGCTTTGATTTAGGTCAAAGCTTAATGGTGCAGTAGGGATGTTAATATCTGGTCCTGCATTGGTCGTACCTGATATATTTGCAGATAACGCCGATTTATTGGCCCAACGGTCTAAAGAGCGGATGGCAAAATAATAAGTGGTTAAAGGATCTAATCCATTTAACTCATACTCTCTAACCACTCCTGCTGCATCGGTATTATTAATACTTACCAGGTGAGCTACTTCAAGGTTCGCTTCTGTAATTTCCTCAGTATGATAAAATAACTGGAAGTTTGATGGAAAATTATCATCAGCATCATTAGGTACTGTCCATGTTAAAGTAGCAAAATCCTGTGCAATACCTTTTAATTCAAAATCGCTTACTGCATCAGGGGCTGCACCTTCATTTTTATTCAGTACCATGGCAGCATCGATATAACCTACTCCTAATTTGCCAGCAAATTCAGGGTTTAATTCATCCACATCATGTGTTGAACTCTCCAGGTATAAGCGCAGCTCATCAGCGGTAAAGTTTGGTCCGCCATGTTCAGCAACAGCCAGAGCTGCAATACCTGAAACGTGCGGACAAGCCATAGAAGTACCCTGCAGGTATCCATATGAGTTATTTGGCAATGTACTTAGTACACCATGCACATTACCCAACATTAAATCACCACCCGGAGCTGAAATATCAACCCACTCGCCATAGTTTGAGTAGTGAGCAATTTTGTTTTCTGGTCCTAATGCACCAACACATAATGTCTTCTCATAATAACCAGGCCACCAATCGCCATCTGAAAACTCATTACCAGCAGCAAAAATGACAATACCACCCTTCATAGGGCTTCCTTCGTAGTTTCCTGCTTCTTCAATAAAATAATCAATTGCATTAAGCACAACCTGCTCTACATAGCCGGTTGACTGATAACCCCAGGAGTTCTGTGAAATAACAGCGCCGTTATCAGCTCCGTATACAATCGCAGAAGCAAATCCACCAGCATTATTGGCAGATGTAAATACCTGAGAGGATATTAAACGTGTACCATCACTATTACCAGTACCACCAGCAACACCGGCAACACCAATACCATTGTTATTAACAGCAGCCACTGTACCTGCTACGTGTGTACCATGATTATGAGGTGTCACAGAGCCTGAGTTATCGGCAAAGTTATAACCATGAATATCATCAATATAACCATTACCATCGTCATCAACACCGGCTTCACCGTTTAGCTCGGCTGTGTTAACCCAAAGGTTATCTTTCAGGTCGGCATGCTCAACGTCGATGCCTCCGTCAACCACACTAACGATAACGTTTCTGTTACCGGCCTGTGTTTCCCATGCTTCATAAGCATTTATATCAGCACCAGCTACACTCGGTTCAAGACTACCATCATTATGATAGTGCCACTGATCACCTAAAAACTGGTCATCAAAAGGTGCATTAGCAGTACTCTTTAATGAGCTACCACTATAAGGTATAATTTCACCTGTAACACGCACCTTTTTGTAAACTGGTTCAACAATCTCAACTTCATTGCTGCTGCTATAAGCAGAAACTGCGCTTGAAGGGCTAACAGCGTTGTCAAACCTGATCTCATACCACAAATCCAGACCATGCTTACGGTGCTTTGCATCGTGCTTAGCCGAATATGGGAAAACTCGCTTCATGTTTGATGCATTGACCTTTTGGCTGGCAGCATCAAACGTTGCTATACCGGTAGATAATACACCGGCACTTTTTGTTGTTTTTAATGATTTGAGTGTTGCCGAAAGTTCGCGCTTGAACTTTACCCTTACAACACCCTCGTGCATGCTTTCGTGTGGCACCTGTGCCACCAAGCTACTTAAACTAAGTAACAGGCACAAACCCAGAAGCATGACTCGCCGTAATTGTAATACTTTTGTCATAGATTTAAATAATTAATCAATAATTGTGAATAGCTCTACCCTCTGACTAAGTTGATATCATTAGGCATTTATTTTATTGTTGTTTGTTTACTTGCTCCCTCATCTCTTTTGGAGTTTATTGATTCAAGGATTTTCCTTAGTGCATCAATTTCCAATCGCTTCTTCGCAATTAATTTCTCAATCTCTTTGTCTTTTTCGTTTTCCATACCCTGTCAGCTGTTGTATTGATGATTGATTTTTCATGAAGCAAGTATATCGTATGGATTTTTCAGAAGTTGAATGACGCTCCACTTAATACAACTACAGACACTGATAAATAAACACTCAACAGCTTAAATATCGCCCTACATTCACACTACAACATGCATTTACGGTCTGTTTTTCTGCACATTACAAGCCAGTCAGCGATTGCATCAGAATGCTCTTAAAAGAGCGCGATTTGACTCTGTAAAGTCTTCTGAATACATTTTATGCAGATAATTATTTAGAATTTTAACTTAGCTGAATATGATTAGCTTGTCGGGTAGACAATAAAATACTCCAATCGGATTATCTGCTGCAAAGAGGTAGGACAGGCAACAGACAACCCTATGGAGTTAACGTAGTAATACCAATATTACATTCTAAAAAAGGCCATCATCTCTTTGAGGTTTTCAGCCTGAGAAGACAACTCTTCGGCGCTTGAAGCCAATTCTTCAGCTGCAGCCGAATTTTGCTGTGTTACATTGCTAAGCTCCATAATGGAAGCATTAACCTGTGTCGTCGCACTGTGTTGTTCACTACTGGCTGCAGCAATTTCCTCAACCAGTTGTGTTGTGTTATTAACCTGAGGTAACATAGTCTCTAACTCTCTGCCCGCTTCACGTGCAAGAATCAGACTATTATCCGCCTTACTAATAATATCATCAGCAGCAAGCCTGCTACTTTCAGCCAGTTTTCTGACTTCAGCAGCAACGACTGCAAAACCCTTTCCGTTTTCGCCTGCACGCGCAGCTTCTACTGCTGCATTTAAGGCTAAAATATTAGTCTGAAAAGCGATGTCGTTAATGACCGATATTTTTTCTGCTATTGCCTGAGTGGCCGAAAAGCTTTCCATGGCCTTTGCCATAACACTTTCCAGTCCGTTTTTAGCATTGCTTGAAATATCTTTTGTTGTAATAGCGTTACTGGTGTTTTGCTCCACATTGGCAGCAATTTCTTCGGTAGTTGATGAAATCTCTTCTACTGATGCCGCTTGCTCATTGGCGCCTTGTGATAATTGTTCAGAAGTAGAGCTTACCTGACCACTCGCACTCACCAAACTATCTGCACTAACAGATACATCTCCTATTACAGAACGTAATTTGCTTAATAAACTATCAATAGAATTTGTTAACACGCCCAATTCATGTGAGGCTTCCGACTGTTGTGTTTTTATTTGTAGATTTCCTTCTGATAGTTCCTTAACCTGGTTAATAGATTCTTCGAGTGGCTTTTTAAGTATCTTATTGATATAGATGAATACAATAGTTCCAACAATAATATTTAATGGTGTCATTGTATACTTGAAAAGAACATGTTCTCCTAAAATTTCAAAGGCTTTAGTTATTGCAACAAAAATCGCAAAGGATACAGCGTAAAAACTAAACTTAAACATTATTGATCTTTTAAAAATCAATTTAAGTATGATCCAGGCAATAGGGATTGCAGCTACGGTAATCAAAACATTTGTTAGAATTGTATTCATCTTTATTCCTCCTTGAGTATTATAATTTTAAAACATAAACTATTAACCCATTTTCAATTACCATTCTGAGGTGAAACTCCTTTTATGAATATTATAATCACCTCACGCTATCAGCGAACTAGCTATAAGCTCTCACATAATCTCAATCTCCTGGCAGTTTGCTTTTACTATTCCCATTACCACTTTTTGAAAGCAATAAGTTTCTGGGAAAAGCATATTTATTAGAATGCACTGTCATCAATACATCTTCCAAATCTTCAACTATGGTCGTTTTGTCGATGAATCCCTTAAATCCGGCTGCCACTAACTCTTTCAGGTAAACGATTTCTTTGTTTAAGGTAATGGCAATCATCTTGATGTTCGGAAAATGATAGTTGACTTGCTTGCCAGCTTTAATACCATTGAGGCGAGGCATATTAACATCCATCAAAACCAGGTCGGTTAACCATAGCATGGGGTGATTAACAATCTCAGCACCATCATTAAGCACATCAATTATCTTATAATATGGCCAGACTGATAACAATTCACAGAGACCTTTAGCAAAGTCCATATTGTCATCAACGATAATAACATTAACTGCTTTTTCATGATTCATGAAAAGCTAAACGAAATGATGTATTTTCAGGTTTCTGAGAAAACCCGCAAATAAGCGAGGGTGTTCACCCTTTATTTATAAGGGTTTTCCCTATTGAGGAAATCAGATATCGACTACTTGGTTTTTAATGGCCCAAACAATGATGCCGGCATTATTCTTTGCATCAATTTTGCGCATCAGCCGGGTTTTCTGACTTTCAATGGTTTTAACACTTAAAAAAAGAGATTCAGCCAGCTCTTTATTCGTATAACCTTTACATATATTTGTTATTAGATTCAGCTCGGGTGTGGTGAGTTTAATATCTTTAACAGATTGGGAGTCAAGTCTACTCGTTTCATCCTTAAGCCCTGTAGCAAGGGTATTTAAGAATTCGGTTGAAAAATAGGTATTGTTATTATGCACCTCACGTATAGCCTGTGACAAATCGGAAACACTCATGTCCTTTAAAACAAAGCCGCGCGCTCCATTTATAAAGGCGTCTCTGAAATAATTAACATCATTGTGCATTGTTAACATGATGACTTTAAGCCCAGGTTGCATGCTTACTGCCTCTTTCATGGCGGTAATTCCACTCATACCGGGCATATCAACATCTACCAAAGATACATCATATTCGTGTGCATTAAGACTTGAAAGCCAATATTGGGCATTACTGAATTCAGCAACGACTTCCACTTCGTCCAATTGGTTTATCAGCAATCCAATTCCTTCACGAACCAATTTATGATCGTCTACGATGGCCACTTTTATCATGCTACTGCTCTTCAAATTCTATTCTGACTTCTACTCCTTCACCTGGATTTGTTTTCAGACTAAAGAAACCGCCAACTGTTTCTATTCTGTTCATAATATTTGACAGACCAAAACCTTTGGTTCGCTCTTTATCGAAATCAAAGCCTACTCCGTTATCTTTGTATAACACCTGTATGCCCTCTTTGTTATTTTCAATATTGATATTGATCATTGATGCTTCGGCATACTTCATTGAGTTATTAATGAGCTCAATTAAGGCCCTAAATATAGCTAACTCGTTTAAAGCATTTTCAATTTTAACCGGTTTAGCCTTAAGTTTTATTTCGGCACTTGCCAAGGGTTGTATATGACCGATAAATGATTCAAGCGCTTTCACCAATCCGTATTGTTGAAGAATCTGGGGACTTACGTTGTTAATAACATTGCGCAGCTCTTTGATGGAGCTATCCAGTAATTCCTTCAACTTCTCGCCCATTCCACTTTTTTCAGCATTGTTAATTTTCAGCATCAGGGTATGTGCATATATCTTAGCTGTTGAAAGTAAAGGTCCAATTCCATCATGCAGTTCCTGTGCAATGCGCAGCTTTTCCTTCTCTTCAGCCTGCATCATAGTCTCCATCATCAGCCTTCGTTTCTTTCGACGTTCAGTTATGTCAATGAAAGCACATATGGCAGTTTCCCCAAAAAACATATGATGCACTTCTGCACTTTTTACATCGCCATTTTTAGTAGTGAAATCGTAATATTCAAGAGGTAGTTGTTTCTGTGTTTTAAAACCTTCACGCATTCTGATTTGATCAATGCCCCTTATTCTGTTTCTGGTTTGCTCATCGGGATAAGCTTTTTTCAGCCAATGATTAAATGTAGGAATCTCATCGGCATCGTAACCAAAATATTCATGAAACTTATCATTAAAATAGGGAATGCGCTCATCTTCAGTTAAGGCTGCCACCGGTATGGGCAGGTTACTGATGGTATAATTTAATTTTTTCTGACTTTCCTGTCGTTCCTTTTCCTTATCAGCATAGGCATTAAAGGTTTTAATGAGGGCGTAGCCAACCACAATAGATGTTAACACCGTTAAATTAAAATCAGAAATCCACACCGCTTTATTATTAACAAGATATTCTACCGGGGCATGATACTCTATAATACCATTGGTATATAAATACATAAACAAGAAGTAATAAAGCACAACCCCAATAATAACAACATAAGCCACCCATCGTTTAAAATAGAAGAGAGTTACACAGATTAACAATATCATAAAATACTGTGCACCACCGAAAAATCCCAGGTTATAAATTGTATAAAGGTTGCCATTTATCAAAACAAACAGCAGAATGTATTTTTTGATATTAAGACTTAAGCGTATTCTAAAAAGCGTAAATAAAGTGAGGTAAGTTAAAATAAGGGCATTACTAATAAAAGACCATGACACCCAGTCTGTTTCAACATAGAGACCGTAGGCATACAAGGGGCCTATCAGAATAGTAATTGATCTGAATGTGAAATCAATGACATCATTTTTAACGGTATCAAATGATGCCAGTACATCTTTGTAAGTTTGACTTATTTTCAAGAAGAATTCCTTTAATACTTTGCAAAAGTATAAGGAAAACGAGAATTACCATTAAAGGTTTAACGAAAATTATTGTCTCAAGTTATCAAACTGTTAATATAACATCTGCCAGACATTACAATTCCATTAAAAAATTCACCAGATTAATTTCTTTATTGGTTAGTTGCATTTTTTTACGAATACGTGTACGAGCTACCTCTATGCTCTTTACGCTTTGTTTGGTAATGGCCGAGATCTCTTTACTGGTCATATTAAGTTTTAGGAAGGTACATATCTTTATCTCTCCAGGGGTAAGATCCGGAGCATGCTCTTTTAGTTTCTTAAAATAGTCGTCGTGAACTTGTTGGAAACGCATCTCAAATTCTTCCCACATATCTTCTTTAGCGCCCTCCTGAATGTCAAGAATAATTTTTTGAATCGAGTTGTGGTTTTCTGATTTCATTCGTTTTTTAAGCTGCAGTAAGCGTTCAGATACATCATTTAATAACTCGTTTTTCTTTAATAGGTATAATACTGATGAAGCCAATTCCTTATCTTTGGCCACAATATCTTTCTCACGCATCTCCAAATCCGTTTCCAGGCTCTTTTTTTCCAGTTTAATGCGTTTGGCACGACTTATACTCAATCGGTATAACAAAGCAGAAATAATGAAGCCCAATAACAAGACAGATATGATTAGAATATAGCGAAGGTTCTTTTTTTGCTGCTCTGCTTCTCGTATTTTTTCTTCTTTTTCGTATTCATACTTAACTTGCAACTCCGTTTGCTTTCTTATGGAGCTTTCATTTACCAAACTATCATTTAAGGCCTTAAACTGCTTATATGTTTCAAGTGCGGCCTGCTGCTGTCCTTTTTCTTCATATAGATTAGATAAGTGTTCCAAAGCTGTTAACCGAGTTAACATGGCTCCAGCCTGGTTGGCCAGACTAAGTGCCTTTTGGGTGGCTTCAAAAGCACTGTCGTATTGATTTATTTGCACATAGTAGTTTGTCAGGTTGTTATAAGATTTGGCCATACCGTTTAAGTCATTGATTTGCTGTCGGCTTTCAAGAGACTTAATTAGATATCCATAAGCTTTATCCCAATTTTCAGCTTCAATAGCCACTTTTCCTAAGTTATTATAAATAACTCCCAAGGTTTGGAAATCATGCTTTTCTATAGCTAGTTTCAATGCTTTCAGGTAGTATTCTTCGGCAGTATTATTGTCTCCTTTGGCATTATAAATATTAGCAATATTATTATATAGCGTGTGTACCTGGCGCATTGAATTAACATCTTTGTCAGCTGCGCTATTAAACACATATAGCGCTTTTTGATAATATGTTAAGGCCTGATCATAGTCCTTAAGGCGGTCGAATAAAACACCCATGTTATGGTATATTGAAAAGAGCGCATCCTCATCACCCATCGTTTCAATAATTTCAAGACTCAAAAGATAGTTTTTAAGGGCATTACTATTATCGCCCCTAAACAATAAGGCATCCCCAACTTTTTGATAGGACACCGCAATTAGACGTTGATCATTTAGATCTTTTGCCAATTTTAAGGCCTGGTCTGAATACTGATATGCCAGGCGCAAATCATCAGCCCAGTAATAGTCAGATAACTCCCACAATGTTTTTACTTTATTGCTGTCCTTACTGGTATAATTCAATTGCACCTTCAGACTGTCAAGAAGCATTACATCCTGACCTAATACGCAATTGGTTGATAATACAATGATCATCAAAAGTTTATATCGAAAGCTGAGCATCAAATCTGATTTTATCTTAATTTACGAAAATATCCCCAAAAGAAAAGAATGATTCTTCCCCACGTAACCTGATGCGTATATACTTAAAAGGTTGCGTTAAAGTTTCAAAAAAAGCGGGAGCATCACCAAATATGCTTCCCGCTTTTTCTATAAATGATAACACACAACTATTCGATTGTAATTTCAAATGAATACTTGTTGTAATTTAAGGCCTTATCGACCACTAAAAATTCAACAGAGTAAGGTCCTGACTCTATTTCCGATGGAATAGCCTCTCCAAAGACTTGGTAGGCGTCTAATTGAG
>JAKSBD010000539.1 GCA_022361295.1 Bacteroidales bacterium | reverse complement strand
GCGCAGAGTAGTGCTATAAGAAATGAACTAGGAATTAGATTAGCGCCACTCTATGGTGGTGATGGGTCACCAAGAAAAGCAATTGCAGCAATAACACGGTCGAGCTTAGAGGTCAGGGATCCTCGGTTTACAAAAATAGAAATTTTAAACCCTACAGTAGAAGCTTTCGACGATTTTGGTCGAGATATTGTAGATCCTCGTACCAATCAAACGCATTTTGGCATTCCGAACAGTCATCTTAGATGGCGCGATCAATCCGTAAATTCGAATAGTGGCGTTAATATACAGGATGCCAACCTGCTAAAAATAAAAACGACATTTGGTTACGAACTGAAAGTACCGTTGATGGATCGTGTAATTCCTGCCGTGATGCGTCAATTCGATCCAGAAAACAGCAATTTTTACAACGCGAGGCGGATACCTATTACTTCGGTAGCTACGGTACGTATGCAGTCTGATGCGTGGCGAGACAGAAATAATGTCCATGCTACCGGAGAAGCAGGTGGAGGAACACCCGCAACTGGTAATACAGGTGATGGATCAAATCCAGGTGGCAGCGATTCGGGAAACGATGATTCTGATAATTCAGGTTCAGATAACAATAGCGGATCTGGTAATGACGATACGTCTTCAGGCAATAGCGGTAACGACACGAGTGGTGATGCCTATATTGATAACCCGATGGATGCTGTTGAATGTGAATCAAATAGTGCAGAAGAGGATAATCAAGGCGCTAGTGATGAAGATCAAGGGTTTTGGGGTGACCTTTGGGACGGTATAAAAGATGGCTTGGTAGAAGGATATGAGTTTGTAAAAGGATTTTGGGCCGGAATAAAGGATCAAATTGGTGATCTTGTAAATATAGTGCTGCATCCAATTGATACTGCAGCAGGGTTGATTGAACTAGGAAAGGCATTTTATAACGATCCAGTTGGTACCGCCCAAATGATTGGCGAAGCTCTCGGAGAGGACTGGAGTAAACTGGTACATTGTGGTGCTTATGATAGAGGTAGGATTATTGGGAACTATGTAAGTCCTGCTTTTATGATGAAATTAGCAACCAAGCTAAGTAGATTTGGTGATCTAGCTCAGGCATTAAGGCGAGTCAAAGAAGAGATGCCTTGCGCTAGTTTTTCAGCGGGTACCCAGATACAAACATCACACGGATTAGTTCCCATAGAAGATATAGCGGAAGGAAATTCTGTCGTATCACGTAATGAACATTCATATTTGGATGCTAGTCAATCTGTAACAGATACATTTAATAGATTTGTAGATCACTACTATCTACTTGTAACAGATCAAGAAAAAATAAAATTAACAGATACTCATCCACTGTGGGTACAAGGCTCTGGTTGGGTAGAAGCAAAGGATATTGAAAGAGGCAGCGTAATTGCCACCGCTACTGGTGATACGCGTGTGCTAGACAATACAAGGGTTAATGATACTTTAAAAGTTTACAATTTTAGTGTAGCCAGCACTGAAAACTATTTTGCAGGAAAAAGCCAAATATGGGCGCATAATGCAACAATCGTTTGCATGTCTGGCAATATAAAGCACAATTCAGCAAGATTGAGACGTGAAATGGCTGATATGGGTATAGTTGTACCCCCCGGTTACGCTGCACACCATGCGATATCTGGTTCAGTAGCACAAAAATCAAGGGCATTACAATATGCTGCTAGGCATCTAGGTTATAATATTGATAATGCTTCAAATGGGATTGCATTACCATATTCACGTGAAGCAATTCAGGATATGTTAGACAATGGCCCTCCTTATTTGCCTGTTCATACAGGTGGTCATGCCGGTGACTATTTCGATTATGTAAAAGAAAAACTGGATGAGCTGGATGCAGAATGGGGAACTGGTGAAATGACAGAACAAGAATTATTCGATAGGATTTATGAAATACAAGATGAAATTACAGACGATTTAAGAAATTGTCGTGTATACTGTCAGACAACAGATCCGACCAGAAGCTAGAAACTCCATGTTATATCAACTTAAAATAAATCCAGTCAGTTGTGGTAAGTATTGTAGTGCTTCGTCTGTGAACCGTACGGATTACGATGTGGATAATGAAAGAGCCATCGAGCGACTTCTTGTAAATAAAGAGCCTTTGTCTCTCTCTGCTACTGAGTATATAAAACAGTATTTTTGTATATATTCAGAACCAAAATGTCAGTCACTCCCTATGGCTGATTATTATGATTTTGGGATTGCAAAAATTGTTTCAAAAAAATTAAAAGAGATATTTGAGTTAGCTTGTGTTGAAGGTGAATACGTTCCAATTAAGACTTTAGATGATCTTAACAACGAATTTGGGGAATTTTATTTAGCACATTTTCATGCAATTATAGATTGTTTGGATTATGAAAAATCTCAGTTTAGATGGGTAGAAAGAAAATCAGGAAGACGGCCCACAAGTCTTAAATTACTTGAAATTAATCAGTCTAAAATTACTGATAACCCTCCACTATTTAGAGTTAAATACTTCGAGAATAAGGTTATCGTAAATGAAGACATGATGGCCGCTATCAAAAATTCAGATATCTGTGGTATTCTTTTTGTACCATTACCTGTTAATGAGTTTGATTCTGCAAAACTCATACGACAACTAGAAATAGATTGTGCACAGAAGGAAAAATAGAATTAATGGATACCTATCTGATTGGAAATCTACTTGGCCGTCTTGTTATCAGCTATATAATTACTTGGTTTATATTCTTTGCTTTTAGTGGATTTAAATGGCGCAATGCTTTTACCTATAGTCGTAAATGGTATGGCTTAGTAGTTCTGATGTTTATTTTTCTTGCTGGCTTGGGAGTTTTCAGCCCCGCGTCCGGTCGGTGCTGGAGTAAACACAGCCTGGAGTTTCCAATCGGTAGTAACCCCCGAGCCCTGGTTGTCGTTGTATCCATTGCGAACCGCAAAGCCCTCTGCGCCGGGGTTGAATTTTATCCTGGCTGGGGTTTGCGCGCCGGCGAAT
>JAKSBD010000656.1 GCA_022361295.1 Bacteroidales bacterium | reverse complement strand
GACGATTGAAAAACTACCATCGTAGCTAAAATTGAAATATTCCAAATATTCATTTTGTGAATCTAAAGGAATCAGTTTCATAAACTCATAACCTATTAAAAAACCATATCTAAAATGTGGAAAAGGTTTCAATTCACAATTATCATATCTTTCCAAAAGCCTGGTCATGGAGTGGGGGCTGTAGGTAACATGCGAACATGCATCATCTATAATGGGGCAGTCGCTCAATATCTTTAGCAGCTGTTGCGAATAATGCTCATTATGGCTGTTTCTGCGAGGCACTTCAATAAATAAAGTGCTGTCTTTTTCAATGTAATAGCTATGAAATCCCCTGCCTTTATAGTAATACAAGGTTACTTTACCTTTGTGTAATCGTTCCAGAAATACTTTTTGTGTAGAATCAGGTGTTTGTATTTCTTTTGCGATAAAAACACGTCCATTATTAAATCCATATTCACTTACCTCATAGGGCGAATAAACCGTTATCTTGTCGTCTTTATCGACCTTACAATATTTAGCATTGCTTATGCTGCCGCCGTCCTTTAGCTTTATACCTGAATAGGTTGTTGAATCGGTAGAATAATACCCCCTTTGTCCATAGGTGAGTAAGGGCAGAAACAGTAGGGAGAGGATTAGTAATTTTTGCTTCATATAGAATCTGTTATTAAGTTCTAATTGTCTGTCAGGCATCGCTTTACTTGTGTGGCTGTAAACGCAGCAAGCATGTAAACAAATTCATTATTAATGAATTATTTCCTTCCTTTTCCATGTGATTTAAAAGAAAATGCTGCTTAAAATAAAGCCTTGCGATTACCAAAAGTGAAAATCAATCCGCCCAACACCGAATTAGCGACAAGCTGCTCACGATCATAACCACTATATACACTTAGCAGTTGCCAATTATAAGCTAGCCTAAGGCCAAAGCGTTGAGTAATACGATAATTGATTTCAGGGCCTATTTTTGCTCCAAAACCAGTACTATTCTTATTCATTTCAATAACAGACAGGATCATTTCGTCTTTATTCGCAGGAATCACTACGTTATCGATTTTAACTGAACGTTCTCCTGAATAATGATGAAATTGCGGAACAATAGCCAAACCTAACCTAATACGGTTAAATACTCCTTGCGATTTAAAAGGGGAGTGTAGTATTACTTGTGGCCCAACTGTTAGAAATGAAGTACTACTGTTGGTTTTTATTTCGGCAAAACCGGGATTAGTATCCGGGCTGGCAAATTGAATGTACCCTATTGACACACCCCCTGCCAACCAGGGTGTTATTTTGTGTCCATACGATAAATCAATACTTAAACCTGATTGTTTTACTGATGACGGAAAAAACAGGTTGTCATCAACTCCATTCAACACTCCGTAACCAGAGTTGAAACTAATTAACTGACGAGTTTCGAGAAGTTGGCCAAAGCAGCTAAAGGAACAAGCACAAAGTATAAATGTTAAAAGTATATTTTTAAAAATTTTCATCTGGTACAAATCTATATTCATCTGGAGCAAATCTATAAATCACATTATCAGCTAAATAAAATACATTTCCATTTACATCCGGGAAAAAACGGGTGTTATATGTATTATTTGAAATATATCTAGGATCAATCTTAACAAAAGAATCATTTTTTGGTGAAAGCCTGGCAATTTCCAGATCATAATCCTCATTTAAACATTCATACAGTTCACCCTGGTATACAAAAAGATGTCTAAATCCATAATAAGTAGTTTTTCTACCCAGTGGAGAACTTATAAAACCTAAATTGCTAAAGTCTGACAATGAATTTTTTGAGAAGCCGTGGTTGAAACCCGTATAATAGTAATCGCCTAATCCAAAAGTGAAATAATCGAACTGTGCCTGCCCGATTTTTTCCCATCCACCATTGTACTTCAATACATCATTTTTTGTGTTTGTAACTACCAGTTCATTATTTATAATAGCTGT
>JAKSBD010000476.1 GCA_022361295.1 Bacteroidales bacterium | reverse complement strand
GTGCATCATGAGTAATTATATGCATTTAATATTCAGAAGTACCCTCGCTCCTGAGCGAATTCACGGGGTTCATCTAATTATCAATATTATACCGCATATATACATACAGCTTTTATTATATTTGATATTATGCGTCGTAATTATAAAGTTTATAATCCGGTAGATGATGGTTTGGTATTGCGACCTCAGGATTATGTGTATATTAATACACGGGATTACAGTGGAGAATCTGGTTTATTGAAAGGTGTGATAGTAGTATAGTAAAACCACACGTGAGGACACGTGCGGCAGCGGGGGGGCCAAATTCAAGGGGCGATGCCCCTTGTTGTGATGTTTAAGGCCTTCAGTCTTTTATGTGCGCTCAATAGGCTTAACTTACTGACATTATTTTATCTTCGACTGAAGGTATTTTGCGGTTTCTGAATGACCATTGGCATTGGCAAAATCCAAGGCCGATTCACCATCCGTATCAACTTTTGATAAATCAGCACCATTGGCCACCAATAGCTTTATTACTTCAAGTTGCCCCTCTCCTGCAGCAAACATAACTGGTGTCCAGTTTTCATGACTGTCAATGGCATTAACATCAGCTCCTGCGTTAATTAAAACCTCAACAGCGGGAGCAAATGGTCCGGTTGACGCAAACATAAGTGCCGTGCGGTTTAAGCCGTCAACAGCATCGATTACAGCACCATTTTCAATCAATAATTTGATAATATGACTGTGCCCGTTGTAGCCGGCCAGCATCAGTGCCGTATAACCGTTTTCATTTCTCGATTCTATATCAACACCATCTTCAATAGCCTTTTGAACAACTTCAATACCACCGTTTAATGCAGCATCGAAATAAACGGGCATATTAACAGCAGGCTTAGCTTCCTTTTCTACAGTGACAGCTTCACTTTGTTCGTTTGATTTTGATTGCTTACCAGGTGTTTGACAACTGACAGACACACCTATAACAGCCAAACACCACAATAATTTCATTGTTCCTTTCATACCTGATTTTTAAGTTTTGAACGAAAGTACATTATTTAGTTTATTTCTTCGGCTCTTTTAATAATCTGAATAACCATTAACACATCCATAAGCGGTTTAAAAAATACCTTCTGCAACTTTTCGCGTGCTGTTCGTAGCCATCATGGTATAAAAATGCAGAATAGGCACATTGTGACTCATCAACTCTTTAGCCTGCTGAATACACCATTCAACGCCCACCTGCTTTACCTCATCGTTGTTCTTGCACTTTCTTATTTCCTTTGCAAAGGCCTCAGGAATATCCACATGAAATATTTTTGGAAGCACAGTTAACTGGTTCATGAGGGTAATGGGTTTTAAGCCCGGTACAATAGGTACAGTAATGCCCATGTCTCTGGCCCGCTTCACAAAATCAAAATACTTGCTATTATCAAAAAACATTTGCGTTACAACGTATTCGGCACCAGCATCTACTTTTTGCTTTAGCCAGTGTAAGTCCGAATCCATATTGGGCGCTTCCTCATGTTTTTCGGGATAACCGGCCACACCGTAACTAAAAGGTGTATCAAAGGCATCAAGCAAGGTACCATCCAGAAACTGCCCGGTGTTCAATTCGTTAACCTGGTTAACCAAATCAATGGCGTACTTGTTGTTTTCTCCACTTACTGATGTAAATCGATCTTTGCTGGCATTATCGCCACGAAGTACCAGTATATCGTGAATACCAAGAAAGTTAAGATCGATCAGGGCATATTCTGTTTCACTTTTTGTAAAACCGCTACAAATGATGTGCGGCACTACTTTAATACCATAACTATGCTGGATAGATGCGGCAACAGCCACTGTTCCGGGGCGCTTACGAATAACCTTTCGTTCGTATAATCCATTTGCAGTGTCTTTATACTGCATCTCATCCCTGTGCGATGTTATGTTGATGTATAAAGGATTAAACTCCTTTAGTTGCTCAATGGTGTTAAAAACTTTTGCAATGCTGTTGCCCTTTAAGGGTGGCAATAGCTCAAAAGAGAATCCTGTTTTGGTAGATGATTTTATAAGTTCAGCTACGGTCATTTTTTAGTTGCTTATTTGCAAATACGTCGATTTGCTTATTTGTGACATGACCCATTCAGATTAACGAATCATCAAATAAACAAATCAACATTATTCTTTATTTGTAATTAAGATTAAGTGGAATCCATTTTTCAACATCTTCCACTGATGTGTCTTTTCTTTTGGCCACATCTTCAACCTGGTCTTTTCCTATTTTTCCCAAACCAAAGTAAATAGCATCAGGGTGTGCCAGGTAAATACCACTTACGGATGCATTAGGGTACATACTGTAATGCTCTGTTAAGGTGATACCTGCGTTTTCTTCGGCCGATAACAGATCAAACAAGGTACGCTTCTCACTGTGATCAGGACAAGCCGGATATCCTAAAGCCGGACGAATACCACGATAGCGCTCACGAATAAGGTTATCATGGTTTATCTCCTCTTCAGGTGCATAGCCCCAGAACTCGGTACGTACACGATAATGCAACAGTTCGGCAAATGCTTCTGCCAAACGATCGGCTAAGGCTTTTAACAAAATACTGCTATAGTCATCGTGGTCAGCTTCAAATTGCTCAATCCATTTCTCAATGCCAATACCCGCTGTAACAGCAAAACCACCAACGTGATCGAAACGGGCACTTTCCTTTGGAGCCACATAATCACTCAGGCAATGGAAAACCTCTTTCCCTGGCTTATCCTGTTGCTCACGCAAATGATGGAAAGTAGTCAATAACTCAGAGCGTGACTCGTCTGTATAAACTTCTATATCGTCACCTACACTATTGGCCGGGAAAATACCAAACACAGCATTAGCCTGTAACATATGCTCTTTTTCAATGCGGTCAAGCATAGCCTGCGAATCCTTGTAGAGCTTCAGAGCTTCTTCAGCTTTTGCTTTAGCATCATCGCTGCGGTAACGCTCCAGCCATTTAGCTTTCGATGATTCATCAACCACCGCTTCCATTCCTTCGTAGTTACCCGTCAAACGCCAGGCCTGATAAAAGAATGTCCAGTCAATAAACTTACGTATTTCGCTAATAGGGTAGTCTTCCAGTACTCGCACTCCGGCCTCAGCCGGTAAATGCAAAATAGTATTGCTCCAGTCGATCTGATGCTTTTTAGCACGTGCCTCTTCTATCGGTAACAAGTTAATTGTTTTCTTACCCGAGTTACGCTCGCGCAAACCTTCATATTCAGCCTTTACCTTAGTCACAAAATTATCCTTCTCCTTCTCGGACAACAGGGCGCTCACTACCTGTGCACTTTTTGACGCATCTTTAACGTGTACAACAGGATTATCGTATTCCGGTTCGATCTTAACAGCTGTATGAATTTTAGACGTTGTAGCGCCTCCAATCATTAACGGAATATTGAACCCGCTTCGCTTCATCTCTTTAGCAACGGTTACCATCTCTTCCAGTGAAGGCGTAATTAAACCACTTAAACCAATGATGTCAACACCATGCTCAATGGCCTTTTTCAATATCTCCTCAGTAGGCACCATCACACCAAGGTCAATCACCTGGTAGTTGTTGCATCCCAGAATAACGCTCACAATGTTTTTGCCAATATCATGTACATCACCTTTTACTGTGGCCATTAATATTTTACCATTGCTACTGCTTCCACCTCCTGCGGCTTTTTCTTCTTCAATAATGGGCTGAAGTATGGCCACTGCCTTTTTCATCACACGGGCTGTTTTCACCACTTGCGGTAAAAACATTTTTCCGCTGCCGAACAGTTCACCCACCACATTCATTCCATTCATCAGCGGCTGCTCAATAATATCAAGTGCCGTAGGGTACTTCTTCAATGCTTCGGCCAGGTCAACATCAAGGTAATCGCTGATCCCTTTTACCAGGCAATGACTCAGACGCTCCTCAAGTGTTCCTTCGCGCCAGGCAGCCTGCTGTGTTTCGCCACCCTGCTGCTGTGTATTTTTAATGGTTTCGGCATACTCCACCAATCGGTCTGTTGCATCCTCACGTTTATTCAATACAACGTCTTCCACGTATCCTAACAATTCTTTAGGTATATCATCATACACCTGTAGCATGGCCGGATTAACAATACCCATGTCAAGTCCTTCCTGAATGGCATAATAAAGGAAAACCGAATGGATTGCCTCACGTACCACATTATTACCGCGGAACGAGAAAGAAAGGTTACTGATGCCACCGCTTATGTGAGCATGAGGTAAGTTCTCTTTTATCCACCTGCAGGTTTTAATAAAGTCAACCGCATAGTTATTGTGCTCTTCAATACCTGTGGCAATGGCCAGCACGTTAGGGTCAAAAATAATATCCTGTGGCGGGAAGTTTACTTCTTCTGTCAACAGTTTATAGGCACGTCCGCAAATCTCTTTCCTACGTTCAAAATTATCGGCCTGACCTTTTTCATCAAAAGCCATAACCACTACAGCTGCACCATATTTCTTCAGGGTACGGGCATGTTCAATAAAGATCTCTTCCCCTTCTTTGAGGCTGATACTGTTAACAACCGATTTACCTTGCAAACACTTCAGCCCGGCCTCAATAACTTCAAACTTCGAAGAGTCGACCATAACCGGTACTTTTGAAACGTCCGGATCAGACATCAGCATATTAAGGAAGGTTACCATCTCCTCTTTGGCATCCAACATGGCATCATCCATGTTAACATCCACTATTTGCGC
>JAKSBD010000613.1 GCA_022361295.1 Bacteroidales bacterium | reverse complement strand
GACAAATAATTTCTGTGACTTAATGCAAAACCATTCTGTGTATGTTGATGCTAATGATGCATTTGCTGGCCGTTGGATGTATTTCATGTCACGCATGCGCGCCAACAAATGGAATCCTGATTATCCATATACACACCTGCAGGAGAATATTGACAAGTATGATATTATATGCGGTATTGGCGATGATGCGCATTTTGCACCAGACTATCAGATGGGTGTTACCTTAGGATGGCAAGGTCTGCTTGACAAGATTCAAAAGTATCGTGTCCTTAACACCTCTGATGAGCAACAAAAATTTTACGATGCCCATGAGCGTGCAATAAGAAGTATACAGGTGTGGATTAGCCACCATATTGAAGAGATTGAAAGGATGATTGGAACCGAAACCGATCCTGAATTGAAAACCAACCTGGAGGAAATGCTTCATGTTAATAAAAACATATTATCTGCGCCACCTCAAACACTACGCGAAGCATGTCAGTGGATCATTTGGTACCACCTGGCATCACGCACCTATAACAGAGATGGGGCAGGTGGACAGATAGATACCTTATTACAGCCGTTTTATGAGAAGGATTTGGCTGATGGGCGTATTGATCATGATAAGGCTGTTTATTACTTAGCCTGTTTTCTGATTAACGATCCTATTTACTGGCAGTTGGGCGGACCGGATAAGGATGGTAACGAACAAGCTTCCGATATTTCATACCTGATACTGGAAGCTGGTGATAAAATCAATACCTCATTAAACATCACTGTTCGTGTGCACGATGGTATGGATCAGGAACTGTTTAAGCGTTCTGTGGCCTACCTGATAAAGAATAAAAATGCCTGGCCGCGCTTCTCAGGAGACAAGGCTTTGGTTGAAGGCTTTATGAAGAACGGTTTTGATGCGGCTACCGCACGTCAGCGTATTGCAGTTGGCTGTAACTGGATGTCATTGCCGGGGCAGGAGTACACCATGAATGATCTGGTGAAAGTAAACATGGCCAGGGTATTTGAAGTAGCCTATAACGAAATGTTGGGCGATCAATCAAAAGCTAATACCTGTAATGATTTATGGGAGCGATTTGAGGCCCACCTTGCCGTTGCTGTACACACAGCTGCCAATGGTATTCGTCATCACCTGAAATATCAAAAATACAATGAGCCTGAATTGATTCTTAACCTTTTGAGTCATGGTCCGCTTGAGAAAGGACTGGATGTGGCCGATGGAGGAGCTCAGTTCTATAACCTTTCTATTGATGGGGCAGGACTGGCCGTAGTGGCCGATTCACTGGCGGCTTTGCAACAGCGTATTGAGCAGGAGCAAAAGGTAAGCTGGGATGAGGTGGACTATCACCTGAAAGACGATTTTGAAGGGGCTGATGGCGAACGAATTCGCTTATTGTTGAAAAACAGTGAGCGTTATGGTCAGGGTAATTCTTTGGCTGATGGATGGGCCGATAAAATTAAAGACGTATTCACTGCACTGGTTCGTCAGGAAACAGACGAAAAAAAGGGACATTTATTTATTCCTGGTTTTTTCTCATGGGCCAATACAGTTGGTTTTGGAAAAGCTTTGGGAGCCACGCCAAATGGCCGCAAGAGCAAAATGCCGATTTCGCATGGTGCCAATCCAAATCCCGGGTTTACAGCTGATGCCGCTTCATTGGCAATGGCAGGCGCCATTGCACGAATTCAACCGGGCTATGGCAATACAGCACCTATGCAGTGGGAGCTTGACCCAAGCCTTGCCAAAGAGGAACATGCCGAATTAATAGGTTCCATCATTAAAGCACACTTCGAGATGGGGGGCACATTGATTAATGTGAACATTATGGATAAAGAAAAGGTGTTGGAAGCCCATAAAGATCCGGCTAAGTATCCTGAGCTTGTGGTTCGTATCACCGGGTTTACAGCCTATTTTTCTATGCTGACACCTGAATTCAGGCAGTTGGTAGTTGATCGCATTCTGGAAAGCTAATATACAAATAATGATTGATACTTATTCGCATAACGGAGAGGGATATAATCCATTTCTGATAACACCTAAATGGCAGGTGGCACAGCTAAACCATGCTGCTGAAGAAGAGCTGGATGCCATTGAACGCCTCGATATTCATTTTTTAACTGATGAGGCTTTTTTCCTGGTTGAAGGTCAGGCTGTACTAATTGCAGCCGAAGTAGATGGAGAGTCAATAACATATGACCTTCAGCTGATGCAAGCGGGAATTACCTATAATATTCCTAAAAATGTATGGCATAACATTGCAATGTATAAGGGCTCTAAAGTGCTCATCATTGAAAATGCCAATACGCATTTGCCCTTGCCCAATGGTGATTATGACTTTCATTACCTGAACGAAGCGCAAAAGAAAGACTTACAAAAGCAGGTGAATAAACTAATAAACAACAAAAATGGAGATTAATATAACCGCAGGTATGCTCCTTGTCATTATGGCCGGTACCTTTTCTGGTACCTTTGCCATTCCCTTTAAATTTAATACCCGTTGGCAATGGGAAAACAACTGGATTATCTGGACTGTTTTGGCCCTCTTAGTGATGCCATGGATAGTTTCACTAATCACAGTGCCCAATCTGTTCTCGATCTACGCTGAATCGATTGACAATGTGCTATTGGTTGCCTTGTTTGGAACCATTTGGGGTATAGGCGCTATTTTATTTGGCCGTGGCATTCACTACCTGGGGGTATCGCTTAGTTTACCCATCATGCTGGGTTTAATCAATTCTGTGGGAACCATAATGCCAATTGTGTATAAAGATCCTGCCGCCCTTTTTGAACCAAGCGGTTTGCAGATTTTAACGGGAGTGGCCGTCTTACTGCTTGGTATTGTTATCGTCTCTATTGCAGGCAGTCAAAAAGATGCCGGGAAAAATGAAGCGTCTGATGCATCAGGCAAATCATTTACACTGGGTATAATCGTCTGTGTTTTAGCTGGTATATTCGGCCCCATGGTCAATTTTGCATTTGTATTTGGCGAACCCATGCAGCTCAAGGCCATTGAATCGGGTGCCGCTTCAACCTTTGCGTCCAATACCATCTGGAGCATAGCACTAACATGCGGGTTTATAGCCAATTTCGTTTATTGTTTATACCTTTTACGAAAGAATAACACAGCCAGACTCTTTAAAAACAGCACACCGCTATACTGGTTTTGGGCGGCTTTGTCCGGTATAATCTGGTATGGTAGCGTTATGTTCTATGGTATGGGCAGCAACAAGCTGGGCGATCTGGGAGCATCGGTCGGATGGGCCCTTATGCAAAGCCTGGCTATCATTGCCGGTAATGTGTCAGGCATATTGGCAGGCGAGTGGAAAGGTGCCGGTAAACGATCCGTCACCATTATGGCTGCCGGAATGTTGGTATTGCTATTGGGTGTTTTAGTGATTGCATTTGTTTAACACGGCTTATGTATTAGAACATTGTAAGCGGTTTTCTAATGCATAGACCGGATTTTAATATCGATGATAAATTATAAATATATGAAGGTTATTAACAGGATTGTTCTCATTACAGTATTAAGCATTGGTATGTTTGCCTGTAAGACGCAGGATAAAGAATCGGTGCTCAAATATGTTGATACACGCGTTGGTACAGCTGCCAGCATTGCTGATATTACGGTGACTGAAGTAGAAGAGCCCATGGGCTATGTATCGCCTATTGTGGGTTACCCCTCAGCACTAACGCACTGGACGCCACAAACAGCCACCTGGACAGAACGGGTCATTACCGTACCTGTACCTTATTGGTATGATCAGGGTAAAATACAGGGATTCAGGGGAACGCGTTACCCCAACGGCGCTGTGGTGGGCGACTGGGGTGCCATGTGTATTATGCCAATGACGGGTCATGTTAAGGTGGATGTAGATGCCCGGGCGTCAACGTTCAGTCATGACAGTGAAGTGGGCAAACCACATTATTACACTGTTCAGCTCGATGATTATAATATTAAAACCGAATTGACGGCAGCCGGTAAGACGGCGTTTTTTCAGTTTACTTATCCTGAGTCGGCTTCTTCATCGGTTTTATTCGATGCGGTATTTGTTCCGGGTACTTATAAAGTTATTCCTGAAAGAAATGAAATAGAGGGTTATTC
>JAKSBD010000651.1 GCA_022361295.1 Bacteroidales bacterium | reverse complement strand
TTTCAAACCACGGATTACACGGATAAACACTAAAATAACTGACAATAACTTTTACCTTCTGTGTAATTCTGCGCAATTCTGTGGTTAATCCCTACCCATCATTTCAAATCACGGATTACACGGATAAACACTGAAATAATTAACAAGCTCACTTTACCTTCTGTGTAATTCTGTGCCTTCTGTGATTAATTTACTACCATATTTGCAAATCTTCTCTTATTTTTATATTCAATAACTTTTAAACCAAACTGAATGGGTATTAAAAAAATATGCCTCAGCCTAATATTTTCGATTGGCCTGCTTCTGGTTAATGCACAAATAGTAAGCATTGAAAAAAAAGATAGTACAGCTGTTTTTAAACCAGTTGATGTAATAGACATACCCAGTCAAAGTGCAGATGCTATCAGAGATATAAATCAAATCAAGCGCAACCTCCTTGAATCTGATGAGTTAGATAAAATTAAAACCAATAACATCTCAACGCTCAACCTCATCGATAGCTTAATCACGCAAGAGAAAAAAACAGAGCTAACCATATTCAATAAACGCCATTTAATTAATAAGCGATCTGTATGGAATCAACGCCTTCATCAACTTGAGATAATTGAAGGGCGCATGACGCTTAAGCTTGAGCAAAACGAAGATCTGGCAATAAAAGCCGAAGCAATTGGTGACACATGGACTAATATTCGACTTTCTATACCTGTCGAAAAAATGGACAGTGTGGTTAACAAGAATATTCAGGAGGTGCTAATAGAAAACGACAGCTTACTCAATCAATTACACCAGCAAAGAAGTACTCTGCTCTCCATTCAGGATAAAACCATTTCTAAATCGGAACAAATTGCCTCCATACTGGAACGCATTGAAAAAAAGCTCAACCAGGAGCGACATAATATCTTTGCCAGAACCGATGTTTCTTTCTCAAACCTGCTAAAGAAAAGTCAATACATATCGGCCCAAAATGTACTGAGAAAGAATCTGATGATCGAAAGCAGACTGCTGGAAGATTATATGAAAGACAAACAAAGCAATGCCTTCTTATTCATCATTATACTCATAGGTGGTATGATATTGTTCCGGCAGGCACGGAAAGCTATCATCCGAAAAGGAAATTTAGACACAGGTAGTTATTATACACAACAATTCAGGCTGTTGCTTACTGCTCATTACAGCACCGCTTTCGTTCTTTTCATTTGGTTATCAGCTTTACTATTCGCTAATCAACCCCTGCTTTTTAAGGATGGGATTCGCATTATTATATGCATTCCATTAACAATATTATTGTATCGCCTTATCAATAAAAAGTTATTCTCGGTTATTGTCATTCTGTTTTTCCTAATATTTGTTCAGGCAATCGTCAACCTCTTCCCTCCCAACCATATGGCCTATCGATTATTTCTATTGATTGCTATTCTGCTGGAGCTTTTTGTGATGATTCGCATCAAAATGGTAGTCAAAACCAATACTTTTAAAAGCAAACTACTTAGTACCCTTATTAATAAGTTTTTAATCTTAGCCATTGGGCTTATTGCCATAGTTATTGTTATGGGCTTATTCGGTTATATCGTTTTAGCCGAGTTGGTAGTTAATATTGTTTTGGCCAATGCCTTCAGTATATCATTACTGTACGTATCCATGCTCATTGTAAATGGCCTTATTGAATTACTATTTAACATTGACAATATTAAGAAACTGAAGGTTATACAACATTATGGAGAAAGAATTAAAACAAGACTTATTCAGTTTGTCAATATTGCCACTCCCACATTGGTTTTATACATTATTCTTGTCAGTGTAAATTTCGATGAACCAGTTATTAATGCACTCAAGTCAAGCATTACTTACAAGTTTAAATTTGGTGAGATTAGCTTTTCAATTGAAGATATAATCTTTCTCGTTCTCACATTGTGGTTATCCATATTCCTATCCAACCTGGTAAAAGTTATTTTGGAAGAGGATGTTCTTAGTCGTACTAAATTAGGTAAAGGCTTACCGCATACTATATCACTAATGGCCAAATACAGCATTATAACCATTGGTGTAACCTTTGCTTTCTCGGTCGCTGGTTTTCGAATGGAAAACTTCGCCATATTAATTGGTGCCTTTGGTGTTGGTATTGGCTTTGGCCTGCAAAATATTTTTAATAACCTGGTCTCAGGATTTATCCTTTTATTTGAGCGTCCTATTAAGATTGATGATGTAATTGAGGTGGGCCAACTAAGAGGCCGTGTCCGGTCTATTGGTATTCGTTCAAGCGTGGTACGTACTTTTGATGGAGCTGAAGTAATTGTCCCCAATGGACAGCTTATCTCCAACGAGGTCATAAACTGGACCCACTCAGACCAGATAAGAAGATATGAAGTATTTGTAGGTGTTGCATATGGCTCTGATGTTGAAAAAGTAAAAGCCATATTGGAAGAGCAAATTAAAAATCACCAAGATATCCTTGACTTCCCTGAACCGGATGTGCTTTTTATTAATATGGGCGATAGTTCATTGGATTTCCGCATGCTTTATTGGGTTTCTAAAGTGCGGCAAGGTATCAATATCAAAAGTGACATTACACAAATGGTTTATGATGCACTTAATAAGGAAGGTATCACCATTCCATTCCCGCAGCGCGATATTCATATTATTAAGGATTAGTGGTTAATGGTTAATGGTTAGAGGTTCGTGATTAGGGGTATCGGTTTCAATGCATTTGAAATCCCCCTTCGCCTCCGGCACTTCCCCCAGGGGAAAATTTGATTTACAGCTTAACAATTCAACTTCACTATACTAATTCATCCACACATCGATTATCCAACATCTCACACCCTCGCATCCAAAAATAAAAATCACATGCATTTTATATTAAACATATCCTATC
>JAKSBD010000719.1 GCA_022361295.1 Bacteroidales bacterium | reverse complement strand
ATAATGCCTTAGGTTAAAACTGGTACCTTTAACCGTAACCTGATGATTTGCTACAGCAATTGTAAAGGGATTTAAACTATCACTTTTAACATCAAAGAAGGCCTCACCAACCAAACTAAGCTGACGATTTTCTGAAGAGAAATTTTCATCCAATGATAACTTAGAATCAGAATTAAGCCATACGTATGTGCCATCAGAAAGGCTAATTTTTACCATATCACCTTTTGAGCATTCAATAACATGTGCCAATTCCATATCTCCTAAAAATGATGATTTAATGGTATTGAATATCCAAAGTAATCCTAAGACTATTACTACAGCTGCTGCAGAATGCCAGTACCAATGCCTGATATTCATTTTTGATTTGACTGAAATATCTGTCTCCCCCCTTTGTTGTCGTATCATCTGACTCCAAACAACATCTAAATCGATTTTTGACGATTGTTCTTTAAGCTGATGATATTCCCAAACATCCTTTAATTGAAAAAACAGACCTTTCAGTTTATCATCATCATTCAATGAGTCGATAAAGATTTCTTTTTCTTCCTTTATCATCTCATCGCTCAAATAAGATATGGCTGAACCATAAAATTTATTTAAATCTTCTTTTTGCATACACTAAATAGATCGGTATGAAGACAAATCCCCTACCTTATCGCATGGTGTTTTTCTCCTCACGACATCAACATTAAGCGTAAACCATTCATTAAATGATCTTAACGCCTATATATTTTTAAAGAAATTATTTTAAAAGGAGTAATAAGAAAGGTAAATAGTCCTTTAATTCTTCTCTCATTATTTTTAATGCCTTGCTCAGGTGTTTTTCAACTGTTTTAGGTGAAATTTGTAGCTGCTCGGCAATCTCAATATTCCTTACCAGCTTTATGCGACTCATTCGAAAAACCTTTTGACACTGTTCTGGCAGCTTGGCAATAGCTTCTTCAATCTTATTCTGCAGCTCTATTTCCAACAAACTTTGTGAAGCTTCGCTATGGAAATGGTGTAACTCATCAATTGCCAATTGCTTTTCCTTATCCTGTTTATACCTGTTTCTTACTTTTTGCTTCTCAAGTATTTGCAGGCAATTATTGCGAATTCCGGTAAATAAGTAATTATGTAAGGATGTTTTTATGCTTAGCTCATTTCGTTTATCCCAGATTTTTGAGAATAAATCCTGGACAACATCATTTGCGTAATCTGAATCAACAAACTTTAAAGCATAGGCATGTAGAATTCTGTAATAGGAGTCAAACAGAAGACGAAAGGAAGGTTGATGCCCATCTTTTATTTGTTTGATAAGTAGTTGTTCATCTATTTTACAAGTAGCTGACAAGGATTTTCATTTTTTGGATTGGCAAGAATATAAAAAAAAATCAAAACACCCAATGAGTATAGTGCTTTGATTATAAATTGAGAAAACTGTATTTTAACACTAAACCATTAACTAAACACATCTAGAAATAAGTAGGTGAATTGATTAAGTTTGTAGAATACAATTCTATTCTTACTTAATCTTTTTGTAAAATCTCCTTTACCCTGCCAACGTTACCATCTTCCAAACGCACTTTAATACCATGCGGGTGAAACCGGCTATTGGTTAAAATGTCTTTAACCACGCCGTAGGTCAGTTCACCACTACGTTGATGTTGTTTTAGTACTATTGCCACTTCAACACCTGGCTGAATATTTTTTCTGTGTTGCCCTTCCATATCCAATCAGGCTTTATTGCGGGTTTTTATCTTCGACACGTCTTTTAGCAGGGGATTATCATACAAAATCTTTTGTCCTTTTTCAAAATCATATAAGGTCAGTTCGCGCAGGCGATAGTAGGCAATCCAATATGTTTCCAGCGATTGAATATAGTCGCGTTTGGCTTTCTCCCGTTCAGACAAGGATATATTTAAATCGGTAATGCTGATTTCACCATTTTGAAATTTCTTAAGGGCAATCTCATAGCCATTGTTAGCCACCTGGTCGGCCTCTTCAGCGATCTCCAATTGTGCTTTTAACAGCGAGAACTGCTCAACCTGCACAATTACCGTTCGCTCAAAATTCTCACGATCGCGCTCCACATCAAACACCACCAAATCACGTTTACTTTCGGCCAGTTTCACATTGGACGATGATTTTCCCCAATCGAGAATTGGAATAGAAAACGACAAACGCAGGTATTTTTGATTGGCGGGGTCATCATATACACCGGGCCAGTCATAGGCAATATTAGATGTACCATAGCTTCCGTGTAAGGTGGCAGACAGACCGTTTCCCCGCTTGGCTTTAGTTAACTCGCGGTCAGCCTCAATCAAACGACGCTCATACTGTGAGGTCTCTTTACGATTATCCAATGCTTCTTTCAATGCCAAATCAGGATCCACTTTAAACAAATACATATTGAGTGGCATAACCAGCTCAATGTTGGTATCCTGTTCCAGTCCAATATATGATTTCAGTTCGAAGTCAGCATTTTTAAGATCCATGCTGGCTTGAGTAAGTGACTTTTGAGCAGTTAAGACAGAAAGGCGAATGCGGGAATAGTCGTTCTCTGATATGGTTCCTAACTTACGTTTGGTTTCAGCAATTCTAAGGTTGTCTTTACTGTTGGCAAGGTTATTCTCGGCCAGTTTAAAGTTTGTTTGCACCTTAAGATATTTAAAGAATCGCCAGGTGGCAGTGCGTGATATCTCCTCTATGGTCTCAACAAAATCTTTTTGGGCTTCATCATACACCAGTGGTTCGGTTTTTTTCGACCATTTCATCCAGTTATAGGCAAAAACCGGCTGTGTAAATCCAATCTTATAAGGATCACCTGAAAAACTTACTTCATCCTTAAGCAAATCCTGATTTCGAATAACTGAACTGCTGGCATATATACGTGTTCCTGTTTGAGGAATGGATTGGTTTACCGAAAGTGCAATATTATTATTAAAGCGTCCTACTTCCCTGAACTCAATACTACCATCACCCTGTTTTACCGGTTCAGTTCCTTCATAGTAGTTAGGCAGGTTACCCGACACAACCAACTGTGGCCTGAATTGTGCCTGAAAGTTCTTATACCGCCAATAATAGTTTTCGTAGCGGTTTTGAGCGTATTTAACCGATGATGATTGAGTGATAGCCAGGTCAATCACATTATGTAAGGTTAAATTCAGTTTACTCAAGTCAGTGTTTTGTCCATTTGCATCCACCAGCAGAACCAATGCTATCAATACATTTACTAAAATTCTCACCACACTACTTTTTTAATTTATCCACACTTAATGAATTGGCATCTTTAAATTTTGATACGGTTGAAATAACCACTTCATCTCCTTCGTCCAATCCACCTTTTATTTCTATGTATTCATCTGTTATCAGCCCAAGTTCCAGCTCCTGCTGTTCTGCACTATCGCCATTTACAACGTAAACGTGTTGCACTTTCTTATTGCTGATGATAGCACCCTTTTTAAGTCGCAACACATCGTATCTGGCTCTTTTTACAATCTGAAGATCAACTCGCTGATTTGGAATTAATTT
>JAKSBD010000280.1 GCA_022361295.1 Bacteroidales bacterium | reverse complement strand
AGTGCTTTATACCGCTTGCCGGTAACAATGTATACATTCTCAACCGGCACAATTCCATCCAAACGCCTGAGAGTTTGTTGGATCATTGTTTGTCCGGTCCCCAATATATCCAGAAATTGCTTGGGTGTTTCGGGCGTGCTCATTGGCCAAAAACGCGATCCGATACCGCCGGCCATTATGATTAGGTAGTTGTTATTCATAGTTCCTTTTTAAGAGCTGAGAAAAGAGAGATGAGCGATGAGAAATCTACCCACCAAACTTCTCAGAATGCTTAAGCATTGAGATACGCACCTTTCTATCTCCATCATATTTCATTAATAATTTTTTATCTTTTATATAATCGCAATCGAGAGATTAGCTTAACCATGTTTCATTCTCAAATTCCTCTCCCAAATAATCAGTTATCTTGTTAACAAACACTTGTTCATATCTTCTTCCAGCCAAGCCTCCTCTCTCTCCTCTCATCGCTCACCTCTCATCTCTACTTCCTATACCACTCATACATCCTCTCAATCCCCTCTTCAATATCAATCTGATGATGCCATCCCAGATCATGAATCTTAGATGGATCGGTCAGTTTACGCATGGTGCCATCGGGCTTATCGGTATTGAAAACCAGCTCTCCTTCAAAACCAACTTTCTCTTTGATGGTTTCAGCCAGATGCTTAATGGATATCTCTTTCCCTGTACCTATATTGATGTGGGTATTACGCACTTCCTTTTGGGTTGCTGAGCTTGTCGAAGCAAACGTGTCTTTGAAATCCACATTCTCCATCACATACACACAGGCTGCAGCCATCTCTTCCGACCAAAGGAATTCACGCATTGGTTTGCCGGTTCCCCAAATTTCTATAGATACTCGCGAATTAGACGAATGACTGCCCGAATTGAGCGAATTAATACGAATGCCGTACTTATCTAATTTCTTGAGGATTTCTTCTTCTGTATTGCTACCAGTAATACCTTCTATCGGATTTTTGTCTAGGTCGGCTCTTAGAGCTTTCCAGTCATTGTTTTGTAGGCATTTCCCCAGGTGATTTTTACGCACCAGTGCAGGCAATACATGCGACTTCTCTAAATCGAAGTTATCATTGGGACCATACAGGTTGGTTGGCATTACCGAAATAAAGTTGGTACCATATTGCAGATTGTATGACTCACACATCTTTATACCCGCAATTTTAGCTATTGCGTATGGCTCATTGGTGTACTCCAATGGTGAAGTCAGTAAGCAATCTTCAGGCATTGGCTGAGGTGCCTGCTTGGGATAAATACAAGTAGATCCAAGGAATAACAGCTTCTTCACCCCATGCACATAAGCCGAGTGAATCACATTATTCTGAATCATCAGGTTCTCGTATATAAACTGTCCCCTATAAGTGTTATTGGCCACAATACCACCCACTTTAGCCGCAGCCAGAATAACGTAATCTGGCTTTTCTTCAGCAAAAAACTGATCAACTGCTACTGCATCCATCAGATTCAGCTCATCAATTGAACGTCCAACCAAATTGGAGTAACCTTTATTTTGTAGTGTCTTCCATAGTGCAGAACCTACAAGGCCTTTATGGCCAGCAATATATACCTTAGAATTTATGTCCATGTTATATTATATAGAGATGAGAGGTGAGAATTGAGAGATGAGCTATATTATTTACAGAATTTCTCAGGACTGTGTATCATCGAAATGAGCATTTTTCTTACTTCCTCGTATTGATGCATTAGCCTTGAAAAGTCTTTCTCTGTTATATATTCGCAATCCATAGCATATTTAAGCCATGTTTCCGTCTCAAATTCTTCCCCCAAACAATCCGTTAATTTATTTATGAAAACTTTTTCATACCTACGTTTTGCCCATGCTTCAGACAAATTAGCACAAATAGAGCGAGAAGAACGTCGAATCTGATCAACCAATGAAAACCGCTCTTCTTTTGGAAACGTTTTTGTTAAAAGAAAAATCTCCATTGATATCTTATAGGCTTTTTGATAAACAATTAAATCTCTGAAACTTCTTATTTGCCCCATAAACCTACTTTCTCAGTTCTCACCGCTCCCCCGATGGCTATCGGGGTCTCTCCTCTGTTTTACTCAAAATAATTCAACACTTCATACCCACCGTCTTTCAAATAACGGTCTTTCTTCATTAGCTTTACATCCGACTCCATCATATCCTTAACCAAACCGGCTAAGTCATACTCAGGCTCCCAGCCCAATTTCTCTTTTGATTTTGTTGGGTCACCAATCAACAGTTCCACTTCTGTTGGACGGTAATAAGCCGGGTCAACTCGTACCACTTCTGTTCCGATTGCCACCTGGAATTCAGGATTAGTGCAGGCTTTAATAACAGCTACTTCCTGTTCCTTTTCTCCTTTGAACTCCAGCTCAATACCCACTTCAGCAAAAGCCATT
>JAKSBD010000618.1 GCA_022361295.1 Bacteroidales bacterium | reverse complement strand
GCGTCCAATGTGCTGCAATTTGATGTGCTCCTTGCACTGTTTTTTGGTATTAATATTTTTTAAACAAACAGGGCAGCAGTAGGTCGCATGGTAGATAATTAGATGGCTGAGGAAATCCATTCTGTTAGGGCTGGAGTAAGAGCACCCAGATACATGGCAGAGAAGGTTTCCTGGAAATTCAGGGTCTACTTGTAGCTTTGCTTCAGCTCTACATTAGTCAAGTCGTTGGGCTTTGTAAATACGACCGAAATAACATCGTCGCTTGCTGAAGTAATTTCGTTACCATCAACATCAGTTGTTCCTTCCGGGAATGTCCACTCGCGCGAAACAACACCTCGTGAAAGGTCAATCAGTGTCATTTCACTGTTAATTTGCATCACTTTATTCTTCAATCCGAATGAGGTGGTCACATAAGCATGACTTGGATCGGATGTTGGAGCTTCGTAACTATCGTCGCAAGCACTAAATGTAAGCGCCATTGCTCCTATAAAGCCTCCTATATATTTTAATGTCTTATTCATAATTCAGAAAACTAATTGATTATAAATTTTTGTTTGACTGACTTTCCAGGTTTGGAATAGGCAGATAATCATGGTCGGCACTGCTGTAGTTCGACAATGGCTTTTGCCAATCAGGGCGAACGCGCTCAATTAAGTACAATGGATATGTGCGCTCAACATCTGGTTTCATTTTCATTTTTGCTTCAACATCATCATAGTACATCATCTTGTCCGTCAGCTTTGTTTCGTCAGCAGCTCGTACGCTAATTACATCATCCATCAAACCCCATCGAACCAGATCGTACCAGCGATGACCCTCAAAGGCCAATTCTAAAGGACGCTCAACCATTCTGATATGACGCAACAACGTTTCGGCTGATAAAGGCTCAACCGGATGCGCCGCCAAACCATTGGCATAGCGAGAGATATGTAACTGCGGAATACCACCTAAATTTTCGATGTAATGCTCTAATGTAAGAACACCTGCTCGCTCTCTGACTTTTTTAATATACTTTAATGCTTCGGTTGTATTACCTGCATCTTCCAATACTGCTTCTGCATACATTAAATACACATCAGCTAAACGAATATGACGGAAATTAATACCTGAACGTGCTGCATTTTCTGAATCTTCTGAATCTGACTTATACCAGTTGGTGTATTTCTTAACTTTAGCTCCCTGACCAAAGGCCATGTTAGCTTTGGCTTTAATATCATCGCCATTTTCATCCACTTTATCTACTAATGGTGCGTTATAATACGTTTCATCAGTATCCCAATTGGCTTGCCCATCGCGCTCGTTAAGTACTACGATTGAAGCATAAGTACGTTGAGATACAAAACGTCCAAGGTTAGATGGATTTGATACATCCATTGAATCACCTACAATGTATAACTCCTGCAACCAGTAAGTTGGCAAACAAGTATTATAACCTCCTGCATATATACTTGAGAAGTTACTGGCAATGGCAGTAGCCTCAGAACCTGCAACATCACCCACATCATCCTGACGGTCACCTGGTGTACCAGCTTTGTAATTATCTGAGTATGCTACTTCAAAAATCGACTCGGCATTAAACTCGCCTTCAGTCGTGAAATTTGACATATAATCGTCAACCAATGTGTATAGGCCTTTATCATCTGCCTCATCAATCACCATTTTGAAGTACTTAGCAGCATTGTTCCAACTTTTATCGTAAAGGTATACTTTACCTAATAACGCGGTTGCTGCCCCCCAGGTTGCACGACCTAAATCACTTGCATCTTCCCATTTTTTAGGTAGATGCATCATTGCATTCTCTAAATCTGAAATAATAAATGTAACAATATCTTCTCGTGTACTTAAACCTTTGTGGAGTTCAATATCGTCGAACACTAATTTATCATGCAACACAGCACTACCATACGAATTACTCAACCAGAAATAGCAGATGGCACGAACAAAACGAGCTTGCGCTAAAATCAGGTCTTTTTCACTTTCTGATAAAACATTTGTTGCTTCAGTGTAGTAAATCACCTGATTGGCACGATAAATACCTGTATAAAGATTTGACCAGTGATTCACTACAAAATCGTGGGCATTGGTCCACTCCATATTAGAGAAGGCACTATGGATGGCGTACCAGCTCTCAGAACCAGCCAGATCAGATCGCATCATATTCATGACAATACCACCTCCACTCACATTATGAAACTGTAAAGCACTGTACATTGCGTTTTGTGCTTTTTCAAAATCGGCCTTTGTTTGCCAGAACGTATCTGTTGTAATTGCGTTAGGATTTGACTGATCCAACAGTTCATCCTCACAGCTTGTAAATACCAAGGCCGATAAGCATAACGCAATCGTATATTTTAATAAACTTTTCATTTTTCAATAATTAATTGATTAAAAGTCAACTTGAATTCCCATTAAGAACTTACGCGTTACCGGATAAGTTCCTTTATCAATACCACGGGTTGAAATACCATTTCCACCAACCTCAGGGTCGTAACCCTCATAACCTGTAAATGTTAATGGGTTTTGAGCCGTTAGGTAGAATCGAATATTATCAATCTTTCCGTTAAACACACGTTTTGGCATAGTATATCCAATAGTGATGTTTCTGACGCGCAGGAAAGTTCCGTCTTCAAGGAAATAATCAGTTCGTGTTCTCCAGTTATCATGCTCAGAACCGACGCGACCCGAAGGAATATCAGAACTAGAGTTGGCAGGTGTCCACATGTAGTATAAGTCTTTATGACGATTCATAGAATATGCAAATAGCTTAGCGCCATTATACACTTCGTTACCATGTGAATAATATAGCTGCATTGAAGCATCAAAACCTTTGTATTCGCCAGTTAATATCATTCCAGCCTCAAATTCGGCCATACCCGAGCCCTGATACACTCTGTCGTTATCGTCAATTACACCATCAGCAAAAGAATCTACCATACGTACATCCCCCATTTGAGCTGTTGGAACTAAAGTTCGGTACTCATCTAATTGCTCTTGTGTTTTAATAATACCGTCGGTTTTAATTAGGAAGAATGAACCAGCTTCGTAGCCCGGACGCATATAGGTAGTTACATCCTGCTGAATAGCACGCCAGTTACCCGGCTTACTATCTTGTAATGCAATCTCGTCCATTAAACCTAAGTCGGTTACTTCATTTATGTTTTTGGTAAATGTACCGGTAACCGACCAGTTAAAACCACTTGTCGAACGGTGCTTATAAGTTGCTGCTATTTCAATACCTTTATTCACCATGTTACCCACGTTACTCATTTTTGATTTGTAACGTCCCGAGAAATCATTAGCCACATTTGTTCCTGCCGATGGAGGAAGCAAAACAGCTAAGAGCATATCTTTCTTATCATTCTGATACACATCTGCTGTAAAACTAAATTTACCTCCAAACATTAGTAAATCAATACCAATATTTCGCGATACATTCGTTTCCCATTTTACATCCGGGTTAGCATATCCACGCTGAATGGCACCCGCGCCAAGCTCATCATCATCTTCACTGCCCCATATGTAATCAATATTTGGGTCGATAGTTGTTTGATATAAATAAGATGGAATTCCCTGATTACCCACTTCACCATAACTAGCTCTTAACTTCAAATTATCTATTGATGGGATATTCTCCATAAAGCTCTCCTCGCTAATATTCCAACCTACCGAAGCTCCGGGAAAGTTGGCGTATCGGTGCGATGATGAGAAATTTGATGACGCATCTCGACGAATACTTGCACTAAACAAATAGCGATCGTCAAAATTATATTGAACCCTTGCTAACTTACCTACAATTCGGTGGTCGGTGTTACGACCAGTCATGGCAGTCATGGTTTTACCCCCATCATATACCTTAATACTGTTATCAATAAAGTCACGTTTTTCCGTCGAAACAGCTTCGCTATCTGTCGTTTCTATAGTATAACCTAACAAGGCCGAAACAGTGTGCTTATTAAATGTTTTTGTGTAATTAACAACATTCTCCATTGTGTATTTCAGGCTGTTGTTAAAGTCATTGCGTAGAATGGCTTCCTGTCGGCTTCCTAATTCATTCAGGTTGCCATCTTCATCGTAAACCAACAGTTGTGGTTGCCAGAAGTTACGTTTATAGTTCCAGTAGTTCATACCCAGATTAAGCTGATAGCTTAAACCTTCAATAATTTCGTACTTAAGGTTAGCAGACATGTTGTAGCTATTTTCGACACGGTCATCCTCTTGCGTTAACAACTTTGATAAATACCCCACATGATCAGGGTTATTACCTGGCACTTGTACACTGTTTCCATCCGATGGTAAATCGGCCAATGGCGGGCGATAAGGCCCTTGGAACATAGCAAACTCGTATAAGCCCCAAGGCTCTACCTCTTTGTTGGCATGCATAATACCAACACTGGCAAAGGCACTGAATTTACCTTTATTCAACGTAGCATTAGCACGAGTTGTAAAACGGTCGTATCCCGACTGACGTAAAATACCATCCTGATTAAAATAGTTGGTATTAAGGTTAAATGTTAAATCATCTTTACCACCCGAAAGCGTTAAGTTATAGTTTTGAATAGCAGCATTATCATTTTGAATAGCCCCTACAAAGTCGGTATCATAATCCAATGCATTGGGGTTAAACGATAAAATTGGTGAACCATCACCACCTGCTGCCAATTGCACTTGTTCATCTACATAAAGGTGCTCTTTGGTATTAAGCAGTGGTGTTCCTGATGTAATATTTTGAATACCATAATAAGACGAGAAGCTCACTTTTGTTTGTCCTGCTTTACCTCGTTTAGTGGTAATTAATATTACACCATTCGATGCACGTGTTCCATATACAGCAGCTGCGGCACCATCTTTTAAGATGTCAACTGTTGCAATATCTTCTGATGCAATATTAGGATTACTGTTATACGGAATACCATCCACAACGTATAAAGGTTGTGTATCACTGGTAATCGAACCTAAACCACGAATCTGGATATTGGCTTGGTCTCCCGGGCGACCACTACTCTCGGTTACATTAACACCAGCAACCTGTCCTTGTAGTGTTTTGGTAAAATCAGACGCCACTACTTTTGCCATTTCTTCCGACTTAATTTGGGCAACAGCACCGGTTAATTCCTTTTTCTTTTGAACACCAT
>JAKSBD010000716.1 GCA_022361295.1 Bacteroidales bacterium | reverse complement strand
TCCACATGATATTTATATAGATGATATCCTGTTCAATGATAATCCTGATTCAAGGGATGCAATCAGTACCTTTGTTTCAACTGATATAACTGAGCATATAAAGGTATTCCCCAATCCTGCCCACGACAAGTTGTTTGTTAGTGGATTTAATGGTGAATGTATTGATGTCATTGATGTGTCTGGTAAGGTTTATTGCTCGTTAACCGGATTGTCCGGCAAAAAGGAGATTGATTTGGGCCTCTTACCTGAAGGTTTATATTTACTCCGTTTAAAGTATGATGACTTCCATGTGATTCGTAAATTTCTTAAAAAATAGTTTGTGCCTTAAGCCTGACTACCCGAGAATAGGGCTCTTAAATAATAGTTTAACATATTTTGCACCTGCATTTTTTCCCTGATAAATTCAGTTTTAGGTTTCCCGATTCAAAGGTTTGCTGTATAACGGCAAACCTTTTTTATTATCAATTTTCAAGTTAATAAGAGACTTGGCGTCAAAAGTTCGATAATAAAAATGCGTAATAAAGTCTTAAAACTCGTCCCATTGGATTTTGGGGCTTTCACTGAATAGTTAAAGCTTGTCTAATTGATTTTTGGGGCTTTCACTAAATAGTTAAAGCTTGTCTAATTGATTTTTGAGGCTTTAACTATTTAGTCATGACAAAAAAATGAAAAATCGTCTTCACTAAATAGTTAAGAAGGTGATATCAATAAAACATTTTTTTATAGCTCTGTTTTTAAGTTAATTGAGAAAAAGTCGGCTGCTGCATCATCAGGCTGTATAATCAATTAGCAGGTAAAAAATGAGGATGCCTAAAAATGTAGACATCCTCTGTGTTTGTGTTGATAATGATGAGGTATTACCATTCCTCCAGTTGAATACCATCGTTTCGGAAGATCAAACTCTCCAGAACATGGTGGCGGTTACCATCTGCATCTGTGTATTCATAGTCAAGATTGAATGTTCGATTAGTGAAATTAAAAAGACTACCGTTATCCTGAATAGATTCAACAGCTGATCCATTGATGGACTGTACTTTTAATTCATCATTATTCCGAACCAGTGCCATCATGTAATTGCCTCCTTTGTTTCCGCCAATACCATTTGTTATAACACTGTCTTTACCGGCAGTCATAACATCCCACACTTCGTTACGAACAAGTTCTTCATTGTCGTATTTTATGGTGTCAATAGGCGTGCCTGCTGCATCGTATATAAACTCATTGCCTTTGTGGTAATAGATACCATGCATGTTGCTGATGTATTTAATAAGCAATATGGTGTAGTCTTTTCCTGTCATGGGATCTTCATGGTTACGAAGAGTTGAGTCAGCCGTTGACTTGGTGATTTGAAGCGGTAAAGCATAGGTGTTTTTGCAGGCCTGCGGATCTGCCATAAATGCCTCCCCATTTAAGTAAACATCAATAAGGCCCAAAACCTCATTGCGCGGAATTACCATCGTTGAGTTATGACTTAAGGTATAATATTCTTCTGGCAATAAGGTGAATGATGTGGTGAAAAGTAATTCTTCATCAATTTCAAAATTAACCAGCTCCTCCTTGTCATTTTTTCTGACACCTGCGAGTGTAACTCCCACTTTTAATTTCATATCATCAGACTGTACAATGGTTCTGACAGGCTTTTGCAAGGCAAAATAGGTAGCTGTATAGTCATAATCATATAGATAGTCTTCATATTTCTCACAGCCTGACAACAGGATCAGTACTACAAAAAGTAATGTTGTTATTTGTTTCATAATATTTGCTTTTTGACTTCCGGCACAATGCCGGAAGAAAATTAATTACCACCCTTTATTTTGTACAATTTCAGACGATTTAAGCACCTCGTTAAACGGAACTGGTCCATAGAACATATGTGGTTCATAGTTGAAGGTTTCCACATCAATTGGATGTATCTGGAAGCTTGTATCAATATCAGTTACAACGCGCTCTATCTTAACACCTCTGATGGTCGCATTAAGTTGATCAATGGAACTGTTCCATCTTCTTAAATCATAAAATCGATGGTTCTCAAAACTTAATTCAATACGTCTTTCATTGTGAATCAATTCACGAAAGACAGAGGGGCCCTGAGCTGCCAGCTGATCCACATATGCAGTAGATGTTATTCCGGCGCGATTTCGTACTGCATTGATGGCTTCTCTGGCTGTCAGTCCCAGCCCTGAGGGATCCGCATCAGGGCCCCAGGCTTCGTTAGCTGCCTCAGCGTAGTTGAGGTACATTTCCACTTTTCGGAACAGGGCAAAGTAATGGTTATCTGATTTTTGATTTCCAACCTCCAGGTTAACATCAGCGCTCATCCATTTGCGTAAGAAGTAACCTGTACGAGAGGCTCTTTCAGGGCTAACCAATTCGGAATTTAAACCGGTAGTTGATAGGTCAATGGTTGAATCCTTAAACATTGCACCATGATACAGAATAGTCCTGTAAAACCGGGGATCGCGTCCCAGATAAGGAGAATTACTATCATAACCACTGTTGGCTGCATCGGTAATAGGATAGCCATTGGCCATTGGAAAGGCATCAACTAAATTCTGGCTGGGATTAGTGCGGCCCTTGCCAAAAAGAACAACTGGAAAATTAGCCACTTCCAACGAACGGTTGAATGCATATTTTCGCATAATTAATTCGGCCGAGTTGGCATCATTGTAATATTGCTCATCAATGGCAGGCAATGTACCTATTACATCAATTACTGCTTTTGCTTCCTTAGCTGCATCCGCCCATCTCTTTTGTTCTGCCATAGCAAAGGCTGGACTTGCGGCATACAAGGCAGCACGTGATTTAAGAGCCAGAGCTGCGATTGAAGTGGCTCTGCCAACCTGATTGTGATTGATCTCGTCCGGTGCACCTTTAACATACTCCTGCGGTAGATATAATGCCGCTGTATCGCAATCATCAAAAATTTGCTGAATACATTCATCATATGTATTTCTGGTCAGCTTAGGCTCTTCATTCTGGGTATAAACCCTGGTTAGAATCGGATAACCTAATATTGTACCGTTATTATCGGGACCAGCGTGGTTTTGCAATAAAAGCCATTGATACCATGCCCTTAAAAAATAAGCTTCTCCTTTCAAACGCTCTTTTCTATCCTGGTCAATTTCTTCATTGTAATCGACATAGGTAATATCCAGGCCATTTTGGATAAACAGGTTAATGTTTCTAATCTGATTATATGATGTTGTCCAGACATCCAATGGATTACTGTTTGAAGACCATCCGCCATAGCGTAATTTGACCATCGAAGACCCGTAATTATTACTTGTGGCATTGTCTGTTGCACAATCCAGGAAGTCACCTCCATAGGTGTTGTACATATCTGGCATTTCCTTGTAGGCTGACAATAATATGCCCTCCGCATAATCCGGAATGCTCCAAATCTGTTCTTCTGTTCTGTTTTTATCCGGTTCTGGCTCGAAATAGTCACTGCAGGCATTCAGCCAAAGCATTGGTACAGCAAAGAACAGTGTTTTATATATGTGTTTTAGTATCATTGTCTTTTAACTTTAAAAGGTTACAGAAATACCGCCGGTAAAGGCTTTCATCAGTGGAAAATCGTTAATGCCGGCATTTATGTTCTCAGCATCAAGATCATCAAACTGACTAACGGTTAGAAGGTTGGTGCCCCTTACAAAAACTTTAGCTCTTTTCATGTATAGCTTTGGTAGAATTTTGTCGGGTAATGAATAGCTTAATTCAACATTTTTCAATTTAAAATAGCCGGCATCTTCAAGCCAAAAGTCAGAGTTAGTAAAATTGTTAGTTCCGTTTGTGGTTGTAAGTGATGGGTAATCACTAGCTAAGGTGTGTGCAGAATACTTTCTTTGACCATAGTTCCAGAAATAAGGATTACTTTTTATTACATCAAAGCCATTCTGGAAGATGCCAAGTGCATATAAGCCAAATCCTTTGTATTCCAGATTAATGTTTATGCCCATATTAAGCCTTGGAAAGTCATTACCGATAACAGCTTTATCTTTCGGATCTATAACACCATCATTGTTTAAATCCTGGTATTTGAAGTCACCGGCTTTCACTTCACCCAGTGTTGAGGTATATCCTGCAGCAATATCGGCTTCTGTAATATATCCATCGAACAGATATCCCCTTAAGGCATCCTGCGACTGACCAATGGCTGATAAGTGTTGAAGTTCTGGCGGGTAGGGCAACTCATAGTTGGATTTAACTTCTGACTTTGAGTATACGAAATTAAAGCCTGCTATTAATTTTACATCACCCAGATGTGTGTAATACATCACATCGCCCTCAATGCCCTTATTGAGCACCTCACCATGGTTCACACTATATAAACTTCCACCAATGTATCCGGGGTGCATACTTGACGGGGTAGTGATCAGATCGTAATCCAATATGTGAAAATAGTTGAACTCCACACTTAGTGATTTATTGAAAAGCAATGACTCAATACCAATATTGAACTCACGTCGCTTTTCCCAGGTTAAATCCGGATTTCCATACTTGTCAAGCTGATAAACACGACGCTTATTGTTATTGGTCGGTCCAAAACTTACTGTGCCCGATTGTGCATACTGATCTTCATATAAAAAGTAAGCTAGCCCCTTATCACTACCCATCTCACCACCTGATGCTTTCAACTTCAGATAATTGATGCTGCTATTGTCCGATAAAAAACCTTCATTACTAATGACCCAGCCTAAGCCCAGCGCAGGAAACAGACCAAACTGGTTACTTCCTGTAAAATGTGAGCTTCCCATAAGGGAGGTATTTAATTCAGCAATGTATTTGTGTTTGTAAGCGTAATTAAGGCGTAGTCCGTAATTGGCAAATTTATTATGCTGAATTTGGTTGTAACGCTGTGTCTGGTACTGTTGCATGACAAGGTTGGCATTTAGCTTATGTACATCGTTGAAAACACGATTGTAATCAATGTTCCAGGTTGAGCCTATACGATGATTGTAGGATTTGTCTTTTTCATCCAACTTGTCCGGTGACCCATGGTTTTCCTGTCGTATCTTAACCACGTTGTACTCATTTTCAGTATATGTTGGTACAAGGGTGTAAGAGGCGAAATTGATGCTATTGGCATAACGGTAATAGTTTTCATTATCATAGGATAAGGATACTCCCGCTGACAGACCCTGTAAATATTTATTGAGGTTAAAATTAAGGCCAAGGTTAAATTGTATGTTTCTGTTTTCTTGCTTTTTATAGCCGGTTTTATTACCCATCCCGTAAATGTTATTGGGATGCAGGTAGCTGCCACCCAAGATAGATACGGAGTCTGTGTCTATAACAATTGGATATTCATTGGGGCGATGTGACGATAATGCACCAAAGAAATCCTGTGTTGTGGTATTGGCCGAACGTCGGTATTCCATGCGACCGGCTATATCCATTTTCACAGATGTGACGCTGGTGATATCAATGTCAAGATTACCGCGCAGGTTAAACTTGTTATATTCTGTTGGTTCCTTAACATCTTCAAGGCCACCTGTTCCGGTATACCCCACATTAACGTAATAGGCAGCTCCATTGCCACCACCCCTGAATTCCGCAGCTACCCGCTTTAGTGGCATATAATTGTTTAAAAACTGATCGTGATAATCATTATTCGGATACAACAAAGGTGATGTTCCATTGCGATAGGCAGCTATAGCTTCATCTGAATATAAAGGGGGTAAACCATCGTTAACACGCGCTTCATTATACATTGTTGCATAAGTGGCTGCATCCAACCATTGCGGATCAGAGCTTGGTGCCATAACACCATATTCCATATTGATATTAGCATCACGTGAGTTGTACCTGCCACGTTTAGTAGTAATCAGGATTACCCCGTCAGCAGCCCTGCTGCCGTAAAGTATCTTTGCTGTTACATCTTTTAAAACCTCCACCGATTCAATCTCTTCTGGTAACAAAGCATTGGCGTCGCGCTCAAAGCCATCAACCAGCACAAGCGGACGATTGTTGGCTATTCCACCCAAACCTCTGATGGTAAGTTCGGGAGAATTCCATCCGGGGGTACTGCTGTTCTGGATGGAATACAATCCGGCGACCCGCCCGGCTAAAGCATTAAGCAGGGATAGATCGGGGTAACTTAACAGATCGTCACCGTCGACAACGGATACAGCTCCCGTAAGCCTGCTTTTTTCAATGCTTGAAAACGGTATGTTAATCTGATCTTCAGGTAATAGCATGGGTACATCATCGTTGAGGGTAATGGTACTTTGAGGTAAACCATCACTTAACTCTATTTTATGTGTTTTATAACCTTTGGCGGATATGTAGATCACATCATCGCTGCTAAGTTTAAGTGTGAATAAACCCGATTGATCGGTAAGTACAACTTTACCCTGGTTGAATACCCGGACTATGGCATTGGCAATAGCCCGGCCATTGGTATCGCTGACTGTTGAACTGATGGTTATTGTATTATTTTGCGATTGACCATTTTGTGGCAAAACAAATAACCAAAAGGCAAACATTGACAGATATATTGCCAGGACTCTTATGTTATGTTTTATAATCTTCATCTGTTTTAATTTTCTATCAATAGTGTGGATTAAAGCCATCCCGGATTTTGCTTAAACGATGCCGACAGAAAGTCATCATTGTAGGGGATAGGATACCAATAGTTGCGTTCTTTAAATATGGCCTGATAGATATTATCCAGAGGAACTGATTCATATCTGAAAGAGCCATCATCATTTCTGGTGATGTGTGCTCTTTTAAGTTCCAGCATAACCTGCGGAGCAATCATCCATCGGCGTAAATCGTGACTTCGCTGATTTTCGAACATGAGCTCAACAGCCCGTTCATTACGAATACGTTCTCTGAATTCATCTTTGGAGGCAGTATATCGACTGTTGACATCTGGCATTTGAGCACGACGCCGAATAATATTAACGGCTTCCAGTGCTGTCAGGCTGGTGTTTGGAACAGCTCCGGTGGGACCGTAAGCTTCATTGGCTGCTTCAGCAAAATCGAGATAGGCCTGAGCCAGTCGGTAGTTGATCCATGGTTTAAACCAGCCATTCCAGTCATTGGCCTTGTTATTAACACCAACAGGCCAGTGTTTACGCATGAGGTATCCACCACGAGCACTCCTGAATTTACCCGCTTTTTCTTTAGTCGGATCATCTAAACCATCAACAAACGGTTCAAATTTAAACTCCTTCGATCCTTGCACTGCAATGACATCACCGTTAACATAGATGTTTGTATACAGACGCGGGTCCCTGTTATTGTAAGGATTTTGAGCATCATACTCAGGATCTTCATCAATGGGCAAACCGTTGATGGTTTCATAGCGATCAACTGCATTTTGAGTGGGAGAATCAAAAAACTGAAAACCGCCCAATCGATGAGGTACACCACCAACTTTCATATCTCCCTTTTCACGGGTTTTGAAGTTGACATAGATAATGGCTTCATCAGACACCGGATTGGTTTTACTATACCATATATCATCGTATTCATTAAGGCTGTATAAGCGGTAGATACCTTTTTGCTCCATTTCAAACAGCTTAATGGCATTTTCGCAAAGAGCCTTGCAATGCTCAAGGTTATAATTATGCCCGTTTTCAGGGTTCATCAGTGGACTTGCTGCATATAATAATGCCAGGTTTTTAGCCGCATAGGCCATGCCCTTATTGGCACGTCCCAGTTCATTAAGAGGCCACTCTTCAGGCAGTAATTCGATGGCAAGGTCAAACTCATCAATTAACCAGTCATTGGACTCCTGATAACTAAGTCGTGACAGGTTGATGTCATCACTTGGCCCAAAGGTTTGATCAATAACGGGCATACCACCATATCGAAGTATGACCTGCATGTAATACCAGGCCCTGAAGTAATGAATCTCGCCTTTAATCTGCTGTTTTTGCTCCTCGCTTGCATCTGTCAGTACATGAAAATACTCAAGTGCTGTATTGGCTACCCGCAATCCTTGCATGGCATTGGCTAATACCGGAGATTCCTTACCGTATTCTTTATTTCCCGGTTTTTTCGCATAACCCAACTCATAAGCTGATTTGTAGTCAGGAGCTTGCCAGTTATCGCCTTTTTTATATTTGAATGAATCCATCCAATTGGTATTGGTCGTTGCAGCTTCATCAGAATTGGCCGTGGGTAAACCACGATGGAACCATTCAAAGTAATCTTTACGTAAAAAATAGAGATAATCGGTATAGGAGCGAAACGAGGCATAGTCACTTAGTACCACGTTGATGTCCACTTCCTGTTCTGGTGCTTTATCCAGGTAATCGTAGCAAGCACTTGAAAACAAGATCGGAAGTATTATTATTGCTTTTAAAAATCTGTTCATAGTTTAACGTTTTAGAATCCAACCCTTATTCCTGCATTAAACCTTCTTACAATCGGATACAGGTTTGTAGTAGCTTGTTCAGGATCAATTCGGTTGTCGAAGTCAGTAAAAGTTAAGAGGTTGTTTCCGCTCAGGTATATTTCACATTTTTTCATGCCAAACAGCTTGTTGGCTGTTTGCTTTGGCAATGTGTACCCAAACTCGGCATTACGTAAACGGATATAGCTGGCATCACGGTATGTAAATTGACTTATTTGCATATTATGCACGTTTTCTCCTTGAATATGAAGAGCCGGGTGGCTAGCTGTGTCAGCTGTTTCAGGTGTCCAACGGTTTAGGCTGTGGTTAAAAGTCATTGTGTTACCGTTCTGGAATTCCCATAACATTGTTCGTGGCATGTTGCGATACATACCAGTACTGGCTGTTAACATAGCTGTTAAATGAAATCCTTTATATTCCAATCCTATTTGCAGGCTGGATGTGACGTTTGGTGTCAACTGGTACTTCATCGGTACTTTATCACGATCGTTGATGACACCGTCTGCATTGTAATCCAGATAGGCCAGATCTCCAGGTATGCGGTTTCCACTCCATTCAGATTGCGGCATATTGTATAATTCATCCCACGAGTTGTAGAACCCATCGCTCTGTAGTCCATTAACTGTTCCAATCGGTTTACCGGCAAACTTCTGATATTCGGGCATGCCTGCCGGATCGCCGCGTCTGATCACCCGGTTGTCAGTGTAAGCCACAATACCTGTTAACCAATACTCGAAACCACTGGAGGAATGCTGGCGCCAGGTTGCTTCAACTTCAAAACCCTGGGTTTTTGATTCGCCAAGGTTACTGATGATTTCACCATCGATACCAGCCCATGTTGGCATAACCTGCTTAGTTAAAATACCTTCGCGCTGCTCTTTGTAAAAGTCGAGGGTTAGAGATAATTTTCTGAACATATCCAGTTCAATACCAATATTTTGCTTCATGGCAACCTCCCAGAAAGCGAATTTATTGCTGGCTCCGCTGGTAACGTAAAAGTTATTTATTGGATTAACCGGATCACCAAAGTACAAAACTCTGTTGCCATTTACTTTAAATACTTTGGGTTGTATGTCCCAGTTAAATTTAAGACTCTGAAATCCATCATAACTTCCGCTTTCTCCCCATGAGTACCGTACTTTAAGTTTATCAATAAACTTAAGATTATCCTTAATGAATCGTTCTTCTGAAATAATCCAGCCTATAGCGCCCGAATAAAAGTCTTCGGTATTATAGTCGGGGTGGAACCAGTTGATACCCGAAACAGAACCATTAAATTCGAATAAATAGCGTGAGTTATAGGCATACGTAGCCCTTGCTACATGGCTCATATACCTGTCGGGGAACTGAACCTTCTTTTTGGTTTCCTCGCGTAGTGTTAAAAGTAATCCGCTTACACTGTGCTTTCCAAACTCCCGATTATAATTCAGGCTGGCATCGTAATATAACTGTCTTGTGTAAGTGCCCATTGATTCATTGCCGTGAGAAACAGGCTCTTCGTATGTATCCATCTCCGGCCATCTGATGAAATCGCCATTATTATAATCTTCGCGACTGGCATAGAAATACCTGGCTACGGTCTTATTGATCTTACGACTGCTTTGAGCTTTATTAGTGTATGACAAATTACCTTTTAAGGATAAACCCTTTGTAATAAAGTCCAGTTTCTGATCGAGTTTAAAATCCACAAACACATCGGAACGATTAATTATATTTGAACCCTCGTGGTTTAAACGTATAAACATATTTTTGGCATTATCAAACGAAGGATCTTCACCCATTTGTCCATTCTCATAGTAAAGTGGGTACAGATAATTAGGGGTGGAATAAATGCGACGAAAGAATTCATTTTTAGAATAATCATTGGCATCTGCCCCCACGCCTCCCGGACGGGTTTGTTTACTGATAATGCCTCCAAGATTAACCGATAACTTGGTTATTTTGGTAACGTTAAAGTCAAAATTGCTTCGAAAGTTGTATTTATTGAAATTAAAGCGTGGATCGTATTCTTCCTGCTTTTCAGTATTAAAAATGTCGCCTTCATGTGTAAAACCCACAGAGGTAAAGTATTTCAT
>JAKSBD010000337.1 GCA_022361295.1 Bacteroidales bacterium | reverse complement strand
TTAGTCAGGGTTCGAATCCTTGTGAGACAACAGATTAAACGCTTCTCAATAAATTGGGGAGCGTTTTTTTTATGTTTCTATAATACCTATCAGTAATTTCTAAAATCCTAATTCCGTGTTGATTACAAAAGAAGTACAGTGTGTTGCATATGGGGTGTTTTTTGTAAGTGCTGTTATTGCGTTGGTTCGTGCAAATAAGTCCTTGAAGCGAAATAGAAAGTGGACAAACAAAATGGAAGAAGATGCCCAAAAACACTCTGAAATGTCTGCACCTTTTCGCTCGGTCAATGATTATAAAGATGCAACGGAAGCTAACTCAAATTTTAGCTTTTCTTCACATGCTAAAACGAACGAGCTTACCATTATTAGTCAATTTGCGGGAAGTGCCGATTTTAGTTGGGATGGACATTGTTTGTCTGATTTTTCAGGAGCTAAGATTGCTACATTCGATGGTACTTACTTAAGTCGCTTTTCCGGGCCTAAATTATATATCTGGAAAGGTAATACACTGGCAAAATTCTCCGGGCCACAGTTATATAAAGTGTCCAATGGGACTATCTCGCATTTCGCAGGTCCGGCAATATATCGTTACGATAAGACTGGTATTTCAAAGTTTGCAGGGCCAAAAATCTATTCAATAAATGGTGCAGTGCCTGTACCAGAAGCCATCATTATTGTTATTGCTGTAGGATTAATATAGGAAATCAGGAAGGGTTATTTATAATAATACATGCCGCAGAATGGATTGGAGTATATTCATTCAGGTTGTTCACTCATTTTTAATCAATAATTCATTCATTATTCATTCAATGTTTCTTCAAAGATAATTGAACAAACATTGAACAAACATCGAAGGAACTTCGAAGGAACTTTGAAGGAACATCGAAGAAACTATGTATGCAGATCGAATTTTAATGGGCCAATCTTAGAATGACTATGTAGAGATGTAATGGATTGGTTTTTGTTATTTTGATAAATACATGGCCAGTGTTTTCGTGGCTGATGTGAATAATGAGATATTATCAGGATCGTGGCTGATAGCTTTGTTACGGTGTAGTGGCAATTTTAATATGATACACGCATTAATGAGTCCTTAATAAGACTGATAATAGCTGTAAATAAAGCAGGATAATAAATTCTGGTCTTTGAATATAAAATGACATTATAGGGCACAAAAAAAGGGAGCAATGTGCTCCCTTTTCATATATAGCAGATAATCTACTAGCTTAATGTGTAACGCTTGAAGTCAACAGCTTTCAAACCTTTGCTGGCACCGTCAAGGTACTGCTTGATTGTCATTTTGTTGTCTTTAACAAACGCTTGCTCCATCAAAGTGCTTTCTTTGAAGAATTTATTTAAGCGACCCATAGCAATCTTTTCCAACATTGCTTCAGGTTTACCTTCTTCACGAGCTTTTTCTTTACCAATTTCAAGCTCTTTTGCTTTGATGTCTTCTGGTACGCTATCAGCATCAACAGCTACAGGAGCCATAGCAGCAGTTTGCATAGCTACGTCTTTAGCAACTTGCTCATCGATACCTTCCTGGTTGAAACCAACCAAAGTAGCTAATTTGTTACCAGCGTGAATGTATGCAATAACTGAATCAGAAGAAACAGTTTCGTAAGCAGCTAATTCAAGCTTCTCACCAATCACACCACTTTGCTCAGCAACTACTTCAGATACTGGACGACCGTTTAATTCTAACGCTTTTAAAGCTTCTAAGTCAGCTGGATTTTCAGCAACAGCTAAATCAAGAATTGACATTGCGAAATCAACATAACTTTCGTTTTTAGCAACGAAGTCAGTTTCGCAGTTCAATACGATTAACGCACCTCTTTTCTTGTCAGCAGTAACTTTAGCTAAAACAACACCTTCAGTTGCTTCGCGGTCAGCACGCTTGTTAGCAATAGCCTGACCTTTTTTACGGATGATATCAACCGCTTTATCGAAATCGCCTTCAGCTTCTGTTAGAGCTTTTTTACAATCCATCATACCGGCACCGGTACTTTTTCTTAGTTTGCTTACGTCAGCAGCAGTAATAGCCATGATATATTTTTTTAAAGTTGTTAGAC
>JAKSBD010000688.1 GCA_022361295.1 Bacteroidales bacterium | reverse complement strand
TAATAATTGGCAACTCTGGAATACGACGACGTAACTCAATTGGAATTTGCCATTCAGGGTTGTTACGGTACTGGGTTTTGTCATAGGTACTAAAGCCACGGTGTATAGCGCCAATCATTTTTACACCGGCGCGATTAACACGCTCTATGGCTCCAATCCATAACTCTAAATCAGGATTAACAGGGTTTTTAATTAGCACAGGTTTGTCAACGCCTGTTAATGCATCGGCCACCTCCTGTACTGCAAATGGGTTGGCTGTTGTGCGTGCTCCGATCCATAGCATGTCAACACCAAACTTTAGTGCTTCGTATACGTGATGCGCATTGGCAACTTCAACTGCCACAAACATACCTGTTTCTTCTTTTACTTTTTTTAGCCATGGCAAGCCAACGGTTCCAACCCCTTCGAAGGCGCCTGGTCGTGTTCGTGGTTTCCATATCCCGGCTCTGAATATTTTTACACCCTGAGCAGCCAACTGACGAGCTGTTTCAAGTGTTTGTTCTTCTGTTTCTGCACTACAAGGTCCGGCAATTATTATCGGACGCTTTAATTCCAATCCGGGCAGCGCTAGCGGTTGTAAGTCTAAATTATGTTCCATGGTTATGTAGTTTTTAATGCTTTAATGCGTTGTTTAGCTTCGTTTAGTACTGTTTGGTTGGTGCATAAACTGATGCGGATATAGTGTTTTCCTTTATCTCCAAAAATGAATCCAGGGGTAATAAACACATCACATCCATATAAAATCTCATCAGATAACTCACCACTATCTTTGTATTGGTCGGGTATGCGAGCCCAAACAAACATTCCTGTTTGGTTCACATCATAATTACAATCTAATAGGTCCATTACTTCATGCACAAGTACACGTCGCTTTTGGTATTCGTTGTTAATGGAGTCATACCAATTCGTATCCAGTTTCAGCGCCTTGGCAGCAGCTAATTGTAATGGCTTAAACATGCCGGAATCCATGTTGCTTTTGACCCTTAAAATATATTGGATAAACCGGGTATTTGAAACAGCCATTCCAACCCGCCAACCCGCCATGTTGTGCGATTTGCTCAATGAGTTTAATTCAATGGCAATTTCTTTAGCGCCCTCAATGTTCATAATACTTTGAGGATTATCATTAAGAATAAAGCTATATGGATTATCATTAATGATAACAATACCGTGTTTCTTACCAAAGGCAATTATCTTCTTGAAGAAATCCTTACTGGCATTAGCGCCTGTAGGCATGTTGGGGTAGTTGATCCACATCAATTTAACCTTACTCAGGTCTTTCTTTTCCAACTCATCCAGATTTGGAAACCAATTGTTGTTCTCATCAAGGTCGTAATGAATAAGATTGGCTTCGGCAATCTTACTGGCTGATGCGTAGGTTGGGTATCCAGGATTAGGCACTAAAACACTATCACCAGGATTAACAAATGCCATGGTAATATGCATGATACCTTCTTTGGAACCCATTAAAGGTAAAACTTCATTGGTGGCATTGATGTCAACATCATAATGCTTATTGTACCAATTACTCATAGCTTCGCGCAGTTCAGGTATTCCAACATAGCTTTGGTAACCATGGTTGTTCTCAGCTGAACTTTGTTTGTTTAATTCTTCCAATACTTCTGGCGCAGGTGGAAGATCAGGATTTCCAATACCCATGTTAATAATTGGCTTACCCGCCTGACGCAGCTTTTCCAACTCCTTCAGTTTAATTGAGAAGTAATATTCTTCAACGGTGCCAATTCTTTTGGCTGGTTGTATCTGCTTGCTTGTTTGCATCTTTCTATAGTGCTTTCTCTGTTTCTAAATGTCCATTGTTAACCGGGTATGACTGTCTGCCTTTTTCATATTCACCCAGTGATTTTAATTTACTGGTTAACGGTCTTATGGCGTCAAGTGACTGTAGATATCGCTTGTAGTCTGTGAATGTTAAATCGACATAAAAAAGATATTCCCATTCTTGTCCAACAATCGGGAGTGACTGTATTTTGGTCAGGTTTATGTTGTAAAACGCCAGTATAGTCAGAATCTTGGATAGGCTGCCCTCTTCATGTGGAAGAGAGAAAACAATAGAAGACTTGTTAACCCTGTTTTCAAGCAACAGATTATCTACCTCAGTTTTACCTCTGTCTGATACAATAAGAAAGCGTGTAAAGTTCTTTTTGTTCGTTTCAATGTTTCTGGCCAGAGTTTCTAATTCGTACATTTCTGCAGCCAGTTCAGAAGCAATAGCTCCAATGCCTTTTAATTTCTGATCGGCAATACGCTTGGCACTTAAGGCAGTATCTTCTGATTCTATCAGTTTTATATGTGGATATTGTTTGAAAAAAGCTTCACACTGAGCAATGGCCATTGGGTGTGAATAAACCTCTTTAATATCTTCAATAGATTGACCCGGTAAGGCTAAAAACTGGTGCTTTATGCGTAGTTTGTATTCTCCGATAATAACCAGGTCGCTGTCTTTTAGCATCGTGTAGTTTGGCAATAAACTTCCAACCAATGTGTTTTCAATAGCAATAATGCCATAGCAATCACGATCCTTCTTGAGTGTTTCAAACAGGTCAGGAAATGTAAGGCAAGGCACTATCTCAAGGTGTTCATCTTCGAAATAAGCTTTTGCTGCTATTTCATGGTTTGCTCCCGGCCATCCCTGTATTGCTATTTTTTTCTTTGCTTGATTCATGGTTTTGAATTATGGTCATAAAAAAACCCGCCTTATTGAGGCGGGTTTTAAATATTTTATATCGTTTAGTTTATATCATAGAATGCCCACCTCTTTAACTGTTGCTAAAAAAGAAATAATAAAAGTTATAAAAGAAAATGTGAGCCATCATTGCTTTGTTTATGTTGATGCAAATGTATAAATATATTTGCAAATGCAAAACTGTGAGTAAATATTTTAAAGAAAAATTAATCTGAAACGAATTCAATGTTAATTCTTACAACTTATAAGTGGTGAGATTTGATAGGGCTAAAGTCTGCACTGGCAGTACATTTTTATGACCAATCTGTATTTGAAATTACTTTCTTGAATTAAGTACCTGCGCATTAAAAATAGCAGGTCCGGATAGTTCATTTTTGCGCATAAGTGGATGGTTAAGATAGAAGGTACTTCCTACACCAACTTCCGATTCCAGTTTAATGCTTCCGCCCAATTGCTTAATTAAGTCATGAGCAATGGTTAGTCCCAGCCCAGACCCACTCGCTTTTTTTAGTTGATTATTTTCAACTTGTGAAAAACGCTTAAATACTTCCTGTTGCTTATCTTTTGGAATGCCAATGCATGTATCATTAACATAGATGGTTAATACGGTCTCGTCATTGTATGCGCCAATTGTGATATGACCTTCTTCAGTGAATTTGATGGCATTAGTGATCAGGTTAAAGATAATCTGTTTAATCCTTACCTGGTCCGAATCAATTATAAGTGACTCATCAATGTCAGACTCAAGAAATATGTCCAGATTCTTATCATACTTTGTCAATTCGCTTTTAAACTGTTCAAATGTCTCATTTAACAAAGCATGCACATTAATTGCGCTATATTGTAAGTTAACGTGGCCTGATTCAATCTGTGAAAATATCAATATATCAGAAATCAGTTTTAAAAGCTGATTGCCATTTGACTGAATAATGTGCAGGTAGTTTTTCTTCTCTTCGTCAGATAAGGTTTCATCTTCAAGAAGTTCAGAGAATCCAATGATAGCATTCATTGGAGTCCGTATTTCGTGGGACATATTAGCCAGGAAAGCTGATTTTAAATAATCTGATTGTTCCGCTTTTTCTTTTGCTTCAATCAATTCCTGTTCATGTTTCTTTTTCTCCGAGATGTCTGATAGTATTTCCACAAAACCAATAGGTTTATGTTCGTTGTCAAAAACCGGGTGGGTTTTATGTGTAAATACTTTTCCTGAAAATTCACTAATGTGTTCACGTACTTCTGTTCGATTTGTTACTACAGAAGTTTCATAAGTACAAAATTCGCAAGGAGTGTCGCGATTGAAATAGGTTTTGTAGCATTTTTTACCTATCGTTTGTTCAAATGGTTGAGTAGATGATTTTTTAAAGGCATCATTGGCCCATATTACATTATAATCATTATCCATAAATACAACTTGTTCCTCCAGGCTGTTGAGAATAAGTGTTTTTTCATGTTCAATCTGCTCGATTGTCTTTCCTCTTAATGCACTTAGTTTTTTGGCTTCAGCAAGACTGTTTGTACGTTTTTTAACAACAATTTGCTGGATTATTAAGACAATAATAAGGATTAAACTCAGGCCAGATAATGCATACGTCAGATACAAAACCCATGTCGCATGTTGTTTTACATCTTTGGTCAGCCATTGGTTGATTGTATTTTGATATAGCTCAGGTTCTTCTGCTTTAATTTTCAAAAGTGCTTCATCAACTTGCTTAAGGAGAGGTTGTGAAATCGGTCCCCCAGCAAAATTAACGTTAACCGGATTGAACAGAATAGAGGTAACCTTTAGTTTTTGATCAAGATTCTGCTGGTATCCAAACAGTTTATTAACGGCTCCTGCATCGGCTTCATTATTCCTGATCTTGTCAAATACTTCATTAAGGTTTTTGCACCAGATAACTTCATTTTCAACTTTAAAGTCTGATAATAACTTTATAAGTGCTTTTGCATGAATATCACCTTTTTCCAGTGCAATAGTTTTGCCATGTAAGTCGGTAATGTTCTCTATTTTACTGTTTTTGTTGGTGTAAACAATACCCCAGTTGGTGAAAATAGTTTCATTTGAAAAATTTATGTATTGCTCTCGCTCCTTAGTGCGTGCAACTGTAGTAAGCAAGTCAATTTTGCCATATTTCAGCGCGTCAATGCCTTCAGAAAAGCGAACCGGTATGTATTCAATATGCCAGTTGTTTACTTTAGAAACCTTATTTAGAATATCAATGAAAATACCATTGGCCTGATTCGTAGAATCGATGCTGCAAAGAGGAGGGTTATAATGAACTCCAACAGTAATTGTTTCACGTGTACTGCTTACTGCATTATTACAGAAGCATAACACAATAATCAGGCATAGGGTTATTTGGATTATTCTCGGCATATAATTTGGTAAAGCGACACAAATATAGTGTTTTACATAGATAAACTATAGGATTTTCAGTTGTCTTCTATCTCTTTTAATTCGAGCCAACGCATTTCTTTTTCATCAAGCGTATCCATTATTTCAGTAAGCTCTTTTGATTTTTGAACTAAATCATCTGATGCCAGGTTACCAGAGTTTAATTCGTTTTGCAAGTTTTCTTTCTTTTCTTCCAGCTCTTGGAGTTCCAGTTCTATTTGCTCAAGCTCTTTTTTTTCTTTGTAACTAAGTTTCTTTGGTTTGGTAGTGGATTTAGGCTTTTCAACAATATTTTCTTGTTTTGTAGTTTTAGAAATTTGGCGCTCTACCTGTTTTTTCTGTTTGTTATAATCACTGTAACTGCCC
>JAKSBD010000715.1 GCA_022361295.1 Bacteroidales bacterium | reverse complement strand
GATAAGCATAAGCCAGAAAAACAAAGGTTGTGCAAATGTTATATCATTAATCATTATTCAATGCTTTTTATTCTTGTACTGCTTCGTTTTCTTCTTTTTTAAGCATCTCAGCTTTTTCCTCTTCCAACGATTTGATTTCCTCTTCTTTGGTTTGATTTACAAAAAAGTATGCATTTATCATGCTCAAATCATTCTCATCTGGCAAAGGTTCATGTTTGGCAAACTTTACAAGGTCTGCCGTCATTAGTATTTGCTTCAGGTTATCAATTGAATTAATCCCGGACACATCTACGCCCTTAAAAGAATCCATTATCTCGTCAGTGGTTTGCTCCATCGCACGAATTTCAAATCGTTCTTCAATATAATGACGTAAAGTATCAGTTACACCGGAATAATATTCCTTCACACGATTATGTTGCCAAAGCTTTTCTTCCTTAATTTTATCAAGTGCCTTTAAGGCTTTTTGATGCGGCGGAATAACAGGTTCTTCTTTTTTGAATATTTTAACTGGTACATCTTTGCCAAAGAACTTTAAGGCCACAAAAGTGATAATTCCGGCCAGAACCAGCAAGCCTAGTACCAAAGGCAGATATTTGTATAACTCTGACACATGAAACGGTGTATCCTGAGGCTTTTTAATATCTACAATTCCTTTCTGTGGATCAACTTCGTCGAATGGATTTACCACCATTAACGCCATTGGCTCAGTTTGTAAAACATTTCCAAGCTTTTGACTGGCTTCTTCAAACACAATTGGAGGAATATAATGCAGTCCACTATCAAATGAGGTAATTCTATAATTTTGCTCAATCAATAAGCGGCCATTATCATTATTTAGAGTATCAAGTTCGTTTAAACGTACTATTTCTACATTGCCTGTAATGGTGTCAGTCAATAACGGAAAAGACAGCTCCAGATCTTCAGGTTGGCTTAATTGTAATTTTAAATCAATCTGTCCACCGATAAATATTACTGTCGAATCCATTTGAGCCGAAACAGTCACATTCTGAGCCTGTGAAGAGAAACCCACAATCACGAAACCTAAGATTGCTAAATAACTTTTAAGCCAATTTATATATGTGTTTTTATTCATTATATGCGTTTTTTAAACAATGATATCAGCGCTTTTACGTAATCTTCATCTGTACTTACTGAAACATTGTCAACACCACACTTGCTAAACAATCGACGTGTTGCTTCATCTGTTTCGCGCCACCATTTACTATAAGCCTCACGAACTGCCCTATTAGATGTATCTGCCCAATGGTATTCACCCGTTTCAGCATCCTTAAGCTTAATCATTCCAATGGATGGAATCTCAGTTTCACGCTTATCAAAGACCTTTAAAGCCACCACATCATGCTTTTGATTAGCAATCTTCAGAGCATCCTCAAAATCATCATCAATAAAGTCAGATACAACAAATGTGGTGCATCGTTTTTTAATAGCATTGGTTAAGTATTTTAATGCTTCCGAAATATTGGTTTCACGATGTTCAGGTGTAAATGTTATAAACTCACGAATAATATGTAAGATGTGTTTACGTCCTTTCTTCGGTGGAATAAATTTTTCAATTCTATCACTAAAGAAAATAACTCCAATCTTATCGTTATTCTGAATAGCAGAAAAAGCCAGCACAGCAGCAATCTCGGTAATTACATTCTTCTTATACTTGAATGAAGTACCAAACTCACGTGAACCAGACACATCAATCATTAAAAGAACTGTCAACTCTCGTTCTTCTTCAAACACCTTAATATAAGGGTGATTGAAACGGGCTGTCACATTCCAGTCAATGTTACGTATATCGTCGCCATACTGATATTCACGCACCTCGCTAAATGTCATTCCTCTACCTTTGAACGCAGAGTGATACTCACCGGCAAAAATATTGGACGAAAGACCGCGCGTTTTAATTTCAATCTGGCGTACTTTTTTTAATAAATCAGTTGCTTCCAATTTTTGTGTTTTAGCTGTTGGCTGATAATAATATTTTACCAGCCAATCAGTTTGTTATTCTTCTCAATACTATAAACAGAATTGCACTTAGGCATTTTATCCTGTATAATAACTCAAAACACTTTGCTAAAAGACATAGCAATTAGCTTATTTACGGTACCTCAACCTGGTTAAGGATTTCGCTTATTATTTCCTCTGAAGTAATATTGTTAGCTTCAGCCTCATATGATAAACCAATACGGTGACGCAGCACATCGTGGCAAATAGCACGCACATCTTCCGGAATGACGTAGCCACGTCGTTTGATAAATGCAAAGGCTTTAGCGGCCATTGATAAGCTAATACTGGCACGGGGGGAAGCACCATACGAAATCATATCCTTGAACTTCTCCAGCCCATACTGTTCAGGATAACGTGTTGCGAAAGTGATATCAACAATGTACTTCTCTATTTTCTCATCCATGTACACATCTTTAACTACCTGACGCGCACGAATAATATCTTCAGGCTTAAGAATGGTAGAAGCTTTTGGGAATGTTTTTGCCAGATTGTGACGAATAATCATCTGCTCTTCGTCTTTTTTAGGATAATCCAGTACCAGCTTCAACATAAAACGGTCAACCTGTGCTTCTGGAAGTGGATACGTTCCTTCCTGCTCAATCGGGTTTTGTGTAGCCATTACCAGGAATGGCTCTTCCAATGGGTATGTTGTTTCACCAATTGTTACCTGACGCTCCTGCATTGCCTCTAACAGTGCACTTTGTACTTTGGCAGGTGCACGGTTAATCTCATCTGCTAATACAAAATTGGTAAAAATCGGACCTTGCTTTACAATAAACTCTTCTTTTTTCTGACTGTAAATCATTGTACCTAACAAGTCGGCAGGTAATAAGTCGGGTGTAAACTGAATACGAGAAAACTTAGCGTCCACAATTGTCGCCAGGGTATTAATCGCCAATGTTTTTGCCAATCCAGGAACACCTTCCAATAAGATATGTCCATCAGACAATAATCCAATTAACAAACCTTCAACCAGGTGTTTCTGACCAACAATTACTTTATTCATCTCCATTGTGAGTAAATCAACAAAAGAGCTTTCTTCTTTAATTCGTTCGTTTATAGCTTTAATATCTACGGATTGTTCCATGATTTATATTTTATCGTTTTTATTCTTTTCGACTAATTATTTAATATGGTTTATTCAAATAAACACAAACTTCGCTTATTCAATTATTTCGACTTCGTTAATTTTTGTTAAGTCAAAACAACTTTAACTATCCTTTAACGATTATTATTGTCAACTATTAACATTTAAATCGTCATAAAAAATTGAGCCAAGAACAAAAATAACAGGATTTTTAAGACTAGCCATACAAAATAGTATGGAGCCAACTTATTATGTAATCAGATGGATTTTATCATTGTGCTTTTAAGAAAATATTAACACTTTTGATGCCTCAATTAAACACTTGAATAATGCAATATTTCAGTTTTCACACTCACTCTGATTTTTGTGATGGTAAAACATCGATGGAAGCAGTGTGTGAAGAAGCTATAAATAAAGGAATTAAAAGTATAGGTTTTAGCAGCCATGCCCCAGTGCCGTTTGAGACAAAGTGGGCCATGCCTTTCCATAAATTGGAAGATTACGTTAGTTCTACCAAAAAATGCAAAAACAAATACAAGGGAAAACTGGAAATATTCCGGTCATTAGAAGCTGATTATATCGCACATAACAAAAGTATTCCTTTCGATGTTTGGCGTCGACTTGCCCAATTAGATTATATTATAGGCTCTGTTCATCTGGTTTCAAATCCCGAAAAAGAAAATGCCATATGGTTTTTAGATGGCCCAATTGAAAACTATGAAATTGGATTGAATGCTTGTTTTGAAGGTGACATAAAGAAAGGTGTTTCGCAATATTACAAGCAAATTCAGGAAATGGTTACCAGCCAAAAACCTGATGTCATTGCCCATATGGATAAAGTGATAATGAATAACAAAGGCAGATTCTTTTCAGAAGAAGATACCTGGTACCAGGAAATATTGGAAGAAACACTTCAGGTTATTGCTAAAGCAGGTACAATTGTAGAAGTCAATACACGTGGCATTTACAGAGGTAAGTATCATAGCTTTTTTCCTAATAAAGCCATCATTGAGCGATGCATTGAATTAAATATTCCCTTAACGGTTTCGGTTGACGCCCATCATCCGGATGAATTAACATGCGAGTTTGAAAGCGCAATTAAAACCATTCAACAAGCAGGAGGAATGCATGTTAGTGTTTTTACTACAGATGGATGGGAACAAAAAGCAATTGATGCTGTTATCTCTTAAAAATAAGAAACAATTTCAATACTAAACCAAAAATAATGTTTGACGATAACGATTTTGTTTGCCGACATATGCAACTAACAAAAGCAGATATAATTAAGGTAATACGCGATAAAAACATAAGCTCATTTGAGGTGCTACAGGATGAAACAGATATAGCCACCATTTGTGGAAGTTGTGTGGCGGATATTGAAGAGATTCTGGAGGATGAAATTGCAAAGCGCGAGGTTTAAGTTAACATTAATAACGAACTATCACCATAACTTAAAAAGCGAAAGTTGTTATTCAGTGCATATTCATAAATGTTTCTCCACTCCTGCCCAACAATAGCGCCTATTAGCAATAGTAGAGTACTTTGAGGCTGATGAAAATTAGTAACTAATCCATTAATAACCTTAAACGTATAACCCGGCACAATAATGATGGATGTTTTTCCCGCCAGGTGAGATAAATTATTCTCTTTCATATAGTTTAGTAAAGCTTCAAAAGCATCTTTCTTACTATATGAACCTTTAAGGTTGTATGCATCCCACTGCTCTATACCATTATTAACAGGCAGCTTGTTAAGTAATCTTACACCATACCAATATAAACTCTCAAGAGTACGAACCGAGGTTGTTCCTACTGCAATCAGCTGTTTATCGTGACTTAATAATCTTTGTAAAGCAACTCTTTCTATAACAAAGTGCTCAGTATGCATATCGTGCTCTGCTATAGCTTCAGCTTTAACCGGCTTAAATGTTCCGGCTCCAACATGTAATGTAACATTTAGCAAAGGATGTTGTCTCTTTTCTAATCGGCTTAAAATATCCTTTGTAAAGTGTAGTCCTGCCGTTGGCGCAGCTACTGATCCCTGATGTTCTGAATAAACAGTCTGGTAACGGTCTTTATCGATCTCTTCTGTTTCCCTGTTAAGATAAGGAGGAATTGGTGTTAAGCCAATGTGCTCAATTATTTCAGCAAATGAAACATTAGAATTATCCCATGAAAACTCAATACTATAAGCGTCACTTATTCGCTCCCCTTTTTCAATGGATAAAACTAAATCATTTCCATCAAATGAAATAGTTTTAGATAAAGCTCCATTCTTCCATTTACGCGCATTACCTACAATACATTTCCACGTTGTTTTATGTCGACTATCAAATGCCATCTGAACTTCGGCTGGCAATAATGGTTCAAGACAAAAAATTTCTATTTCCGCACCTGTTTCCTTTTTAAACTTTAATCGCGCCCTGATTACCTTAGTATTATTGAAAGCAAGCATGGCACCCTGAGGCAACTCTTCAAGTATGTCGGTGAATTGACGCTCACTTATTTCATTATTTTTATATACAAGCAATTTTGATTGCTCCCGGTTACTTAAGGGGTATTTTGCAATACGCTCATCAGGCAATTCGTAAGTAAAATCACTAATTGAAATATGTGGCTTATTCATCATTATCATTTTTGGCGCGACAAATTTAGCTAACTTTGTCAATCTGCACCAATATTATAAATGTTTGTTGATGCAGATTTCTTGAGAATAATAAAAACTTAATCATATGAAGGTGAAAGCAGGCGATAATGTTCGTTTTTTAAATAGTAGCGGTGGAGGAACCGTTGTGCGTGTAGATGGTAAATTGGCCTATGTCGAAGATGAAGATGGTTTCGAAGTACCTGTGATGGTGCATGAGTGTGTGGTTATTAAAGACGAAGCACCCAAAGCAGCTGAAACAGTTGAGGCAGAAGTTGAAGAAGAAACGTACGAATTCACTGAAGAGATTGGTGATGACTTAAATCCTCAGTTTTACATTGCATTTTTGCAAGGAGATAAACCAGGGCAGGCATCAGGCGATTTAAGAGTTCAAGCCATTAACGACAGTAATTACTTTATTTTTTATACAATCAGTAATTTAAGGAGGGATGGTGATCTGGACCTGTTTTATCATGGCACTATTGAACCTAACACTAAATTGGCATTAGATAAACTTGCGGTAATGCAATTAGATGATCGTCAGTGGCAGGTTAACCTTTCGTTTTACAAACAAGGTAAAACCTATAAAAACCTGACGCCAATTTCAGAGGTTATAAAAATAAAAGCAACACGCTTTTTAAAAGAAAACGTATTTGCTGATAACGATTATTACCACGAAAAGGCAGTTTTATTGCCTGTTATCAAAGGCGAATTTGAACGAAAATTAGATGCCTTAACCGATAAAGAAATCAATAAAGTCATAAAGGAGAAAGAAGTTAAGGCACCTCGAAAGAAGTATGCCCGTCGAGATGAACCTTCTATACTTGAAGTGGATTTACACATTGATGAGCTGATTGATACAACTGCAGGTATGAGTAAAGGAGACATCATAACTATGCAACTTGATAAATTCAAACAGATTATGGCCGATAATGCCAATAAAAAAGGACGTAAAATTGTGTTTATCCATGGTGTTGGCAATGGTAAGTTAAAAACTGAGGTTCGCAAGTTACTTGACCGCCATTATAAAAAGCATCAATATCAGGATGCTTCGTTTCAGGAATATGGCTATGGTGCAACCATGGTGATTATTTAAGCAACAATACTATAATTAAAATGCCTCCGTACACGGGGGCATTTTAATTATCACTAATAATTTTACACCTGCACCAAGCTCACTCCTGTATCTTTACCCTCAATTTTGGTAACAAGCGTTTTGAAGCGCCATCGATATTTATAGGCTATAGCGCCAAACACTATTAGTTCAGTAAGTATAAATGGTACGTATTCTGTACTAATATCTATTTCTTTCATATAAAGCAGAGCTTCTGTTTTGAAAACACTGCCTTCCATTGTAACAAAAATGCTTGAAAAAACATTATTGGCCGCATGCATTCCCATTGCCAGTTCTATTCCATCATCAAGGACTGATATTAGGGCATACGATAAACCACCAATAAAGTAAAAGGGCATCATTTGCCAGAATCCATAACGTGTTACCTCTGGATTGAATGAATGAAGTAATGCAAACAGTAGTGTTGGAATAATTACAACCAGAAACCTATTCCCTGTTAAACGACCAATCCCTTGAGCAATATAGCCCCGAAACACAATTTCCTCATAGAAGGCCTGAAATGGAATTAACACGAATGAAACAACAGCCAGTGGAATTAATGCCTTCCAATTCAGGCGCATTTCATACTTTTTTATATTTAAATAGTAATCGACAACTAAAAAGAACAATAAAACAACAAAGCACACCGCGAAACCAATTAGTATTCTGCGCCACCGAATGACTGTTGTTCCATTAATTACCGTTTTAAAACTGCGACCATGAAGTGGCCTGAACACAACCATAAAAGCAACTAGCATGAATATAAACGGAAGAATAATCAGTCCCAAACCAATTGTTGAATCAATACCATAATTTGCCGGATTCATTATGATACTTAATGATTCATCACCACCATCGGGTAACGATGTAACACCCCTGATAATTAAATAAGGTAAAGCTACCGGTATTTGCGCAACAACAGGTATTATGACTAACATCAGAAAATAGCTAAACCATTCCTTATTATTTGACAACGCACTTTCTAAATGTTTCATAATTAAACATTAGGGATGATATACAAATTTAGGTCATTACTATTATCATTCCGTGTAATTAGAAAACAGAAAGTAGGTGTTAGTCAAAAAAACACAACAAAAAACGCCCAAACTTAAGTTTGAGCGCTTCCTGTGATTCCAAATATGTCTAGAATATTCCTTTTATACCAGGTAATTGACCTACCAGTGCCAACGCCACAACACAAATGACAAACATAACACTAGGAATAACCAATTTTTCGCTCCATTTTAACTTAGCTGCTCTTTCTCGATCACCAATCAACCCCATATTATCTAACAACATGGTTAATGCCCAACCAAATACCGGATTTACAAGTGCGCTTGCAAAAATACATGTACCTGCACTTAAAGAGTCCTGCTGCTTTTGAATCATTTGCATACCAGCCTCAAGCAATGGCAGGAATACACCAACAATTAATGCAATACGCAATACCGGCTCCCACATTGCCAAGTCCATAGGATAACCCAATACGCCTGCCAGTATGCATAAGATACCGGTTAGAATAGCACCTGCCGGAATAGGACGTTTAGCAATAGCGGCAGGTATCATATAAGTTCCCCATGATGAAGCAATGTTACCACCACCCAGGAATGAACCTATCGCCTGACGAATAGAAGCAACAGTCATTGTATCATCAACATCCATTAAAACATTCTTGGCCTTCTTAGGGTAATTCAGTTCCTGGAACACACGGTGTCCAAGATAGTCAGGCGACCACATGGCAACGGCCAAAATGGCAAACGGAATAACGGCTATGTAATGCTGTAAATTAGGCCAGCCCAACTTCCATCCTGTTGTTTCGCCCCACCACCAGAACGGATTCATATGTGGTAGTCCCGGCTTAGTTGTAAAAGCAAAATCAGCGCCCATTGAAAAGGCTATTATACCTGCAATAGCCGAACATAAAGGAATGGCCAGCCAGCGTTTCCCAATACGGGCAAGATAGGCATAGATAATGATAGTGACACCGATTACTATAAATGATACAGTACTAACTCCACCTGCTTCTGCCCATCCGTTAAACTTGGTTATCTGTCCAATTAAACCTACTGCACCAAGATAGATTAATAATCCACCACGTACACCAACTCCTGTAAGAGTCATCAACTTAGATCCACCCTTGGTAATACTCAACAGTAAACCAAAGAAACCTATTAAAACACCAAGTGCCAATGGGTGTCCACCAGCAGCTGCTATAATTGGAATTAGGGGAATCATCGGTCCGTGTGTACCAGCTAAGTTGGCATTGGGGTTAAGAATGGCAGAAAACAAAATGACAAATATACCGCCGGCAATAAGTAACTCAAACCTCACATTTTCGGCAACGAAATCGGGTGTTAACCCAAATTGAGAGGCAAATGCTGCAACCATTGCAGTTACCATTACCACCTTACCAATTGTAGCTGCCAATGCAGGAACAAAATCTTCTAACTCAAAATGAAAATCTCTGAATGGCAAATTAAGTCGCCATTTCCTGAATTTCATAATGGTTAATTCATGCTCAAGGTATTCTGTACGGTTGTTAAACTCTTTTGAACTTTTTCTCTGCTCTTTATATGAGCGTTTACTATTTTCCATCTGCGACGATATCTTAAATTATTTTTTTAAAAATCATTGAAGATGTCAGGGATAAAATTCTATTAGGTCGCTGCAAAACTAACAAAAACGATAAGCAAAGCAAATGACAAAAAGGGCAGCCTATTATTTGACGCTTACACCATTACTAAATGTTTTCATTTTAAGTGCAGGTATTCTAAATAAGCAAGGCTTCATTATCAAGTCTTCATAGTTAAGGCAAGCTCAATAAAACAGGCACAATCAAGCTTATTAGTATTACTTCTAATGCAGATAGACAAGGTCTCTTATTTAGAAGCAATTTAACATGAACCAACTGTTAAAATATATGATTATTTAAACTGATTCTAACTAAATACATCCATGTAAGAACACAGGATAAACAATAAAGACTCGCCGGGTTTAATTAAGAGCTTTTAAAGTCCGCATTTACTTTTGCGGGTATTGTATTCACCTCCGAAAACACTTTCTTTAATGTCCCTATTTCAATCTGGGTCAGTTGTTCAATATCCATATTATTATTTGGCTCCTGTCCTTTTAGAATATCTGCTGACTGAAATCTAAATCGCAATTGCATCAGGTAATTATACGATAAGCTTAGTTCTTCAAACATTATCTTCGAGATCAGCTCCTCTTCATACAGTCTCTTAATTCTATATAATGTATTCGTTTCATCAAAGCCATGTTTAAGTGTATAAAGTCTTGAGAACTTTATGATAGGCATTAAAATCATTTTAATATCGATCGTCTTGCTTTTTGTAGAAGTGTTATTGCCAACAATATTGCCAAAAACTCCAACCGGCGACTTGTAATTACTGACTGACTGCGCCATAGCTGAAAGAAAATAGCGCTTTGCCTGAACAGTTTCCAAAACGTGGCTTTGTAAAGACTGCACAAGGCTATAACTCCCATATATACCTCTCAAATCAAAAAAGATACTTGCCTCCACCACACTTTCCAAATCGCCGGTATCCATCCACTTATCAAAGTAGGCTTTCCAGACTGACCATGGCTGATTCCATTTAGGATTACTAGCCATAATACCACCAGTGCAATAATGGTAGCCTAAATCATTAAGAGCATCTGAAATAAATTCACCTAGTTCTCTGAAGTATTGCTGAACATCGGACAATTTTTCTTCCGGCACATCTTCAAAAATAATTGCATTATCCTGATCCGTTTTCAGGCTTTGTTCCATCCGTCCTTCACTACCCAAAACAACGAATGCAAACTGGCACGGAGCTTCGCCATTCTTTTCAAGCCCTAATTCAATAATTCGCTTGGTAAAAGCATCTGTAATAGATGTTATAATTCGCGTAATATTAGCTGTATTATCACCACTCTGAACAAGGGCATTCACTAATACCGGCACCTTTTTATGAATCTCAATCAGTTCTTCAATCGTTTCAGCAATAGCGATTTCTTTGATTAAAAAGCCGACCGTATTCTGTTGCATGGCCATTACATCGTGATACGTAATATAGCCTGTAAATTCATTCTCGCTGCTAATTGTTACAAGCGATGACACCTCCTTGCGATTAAACTGCAACTGGGTTTCATACAACAAGGCATTTTCAGAAACCGTCGCGATAGGTGCTGTCATTATTTGCGATACCGGAATACTTAGCTTTTTATTCTGAGCCAGCACACGTTTACGAATATCACCATCGGTTACTACACCTAGCAGATAGCCGCTTTCTTTAACAAACAAATATTCTTTTCTCTTCCTCGTAAGAAGATTGGCAGCTTCCTGAATCGTTGTTCCAGGCGAGCAACTTAAAATATCACGAATCAGATGCTTAACAGGCTGTTTCATTAACAATAAGGAAGTCTGTAATTCACTGGCCAACTTTTCTGCCTCTTTTTCTATCATGAGCCTTTTCGAAACCTCTTTGGGGATAATGATATAGCTATCCTGATTATTGTAGTTAACCCTTGAAATGGCTATTACCACGTTTTTTGTTGCCCCGCCTGAACATTTCAGGTTCGTTTCAAATGATATTGTTGTCTTTTCTTTAAGAAATGATGCTGTGATCTCTTCCCAACTAATTGTGAATAATTCATCAAACGTTTTTTGTTTAATGTCTGCAATATGATGCCCTGATAATTCGCAAAATTTGGAGTTACAGAAAATAATACGGTTCTCATGAAACATGACAGTTCCTTCTGTAGAGGCATCCACCAGTGTTTTATATTTTTGCTGCGACAAACGTAACTCAGCTGTTAATCTTTTTCTTTTAAGTTCAATTGCATGGCTCTGTCTAATTACATACAATAAAATAAGGATAATAATGGATGTTATCAGCAAAAAGATGCGAAGCAACCTGCCTTTTAGTTCTTTAATTTCTGCTTCTACATCATCAAGGTAAATGCCCGTACCAATGATCCAACCCCAGGGCTCAAATGACTTAACATACGATAATTTAGGCACTATCTGGCTGGCATCATCTTTCCATTGCCACAGATAATCTATAAAGCCTTCATTGCTTATTTCTACAGCCTTTGTGGCTTCTACAAACGGCTTTTTACCATTGGCATCTTTGTAGTTGTTAAGATCACTCCCCACCAGTTCAGGACGATAAGGATGCATTATCATTCGAGGTTCCTGGTTGATAATCCAGAAGTAGTCTTTTCGTTCGTTGCCGTATCTGATTTCTGCTATTCGGGCAATAGCTTGTTTTTGTGCTTCCTCACGACTGAGCCTCGATGCCTTGTATTCATTTTCGTATTCTTCAAATAAACTCCAGGCAGAATTGGTCAACTCAGAGATCATTTCCTTCTTTTTATTCATAATGGCACTTTCGTATGCCGGAATAAAAATATAGTACAAGGAGATAACAAACAATATAACCGTTAGAAGAGTAGGTACTACAATACTAACAAAGAAGTTCTTGAAGTTGCTATTAGACATGTATCAGGCTTTTAGTAATGCTAAAATACCAAAGTATTATAAAAAAAAGAGGGATTCCGTTAATGGATTCCCTCTTTATGCTTTAATCGATTAAATATTCGATCTAATAATGCTTAAATAATAAAGCATTAAATTAATATTTTATCGGGTATTAGTATGGCATTGGCAATATTTGCTTTCCATATACCTCTACCAACAAAGTACCAATAGAAATATACAATGCAGTTGCTCCACAAATTACACCTTCAATTCCTGCAATGGTGTGAATCAGGTGGCTGCCTGTAAAGTTGGCAATAGCTAACAAAGCGAATAATACCACAACCGTACCAAATAAGAATACCATTGTTTTAGTCATTTTAAATGTAGCTACCCACAAACCAACAGTATAAATACCCCATACCGTTAAATAATACCCCATTGCTGTTGCTGATGGCGCTTCGCCTAATCCCATTTTAGGGAAAATCCAGATAAACACCAATGAAATCCAAAATGCACCGTATGAGCTGAAGGCCATCATACCAAACATGTTGTTTTTCTTCCATTCAAGCATACCTACAAGAATTTGAATTAAACCACCCATCATGATGCCCATTCCCATAATCATGGTATCCAATCCAAATAGACCTGCATTATGAAGGTTTAATAACATTGTAGTCAATCCGAAACCTGCTAGTCCAAGTGGTGCCGGATTAGTCGTTACGTCTTTTGCGATGAAAACGTTTTGTTCCATTTTTTTTCTTCTGGTTTAAGAATAATAATTGAGTTCATCGCCCTCATGACAATGCACCCTCTGTTAAAAACGCCGCAAAAATAGATAAATAGTGGCATTTAAGTACTATCAGGTTTCATGATTAATGAATTATTTCCTTAAAAGATGTTAAGGGGTGTTTGTGAGATGTAGAAATAGTTTTCTAGTTGAGAAGTTGAAGAGTTTATTAGTTGATTTGATAAACTGATAAACTGATAAACTGATAAACTGACAAAAAAAAGAAAGCTCGGAAACTTTTGTCTCCGAGCTTTTCTCTTGCATTTATGATTACCTTATATTAGGTCGATACTACGTTTAACAAACTTGGTTAAAGCTTCACCTTTCAACATATTATTAGAAAGCAATGCCAGGTCAATTAATTGAGAAACCAACTTGTTTGACGATGCAAATGAAGAAAGTTCTTCCTCCTTTTTACCG
>JAKSBD010000284.1 GCA_022361295.1 Bacteroidales bacterium | reverse complement strand
TGCTGTTATAGAATTTTTGTGAACAACTATATCATCGTCCAACAATAAAATATATCTGCCTGATGAAGCTTTTATACCAATGTTTCTGGCTGCTGCAACTCCAAGGTTTTTCTTGTTGATTAATAGCTTGATACCAGGATAATTATTTTCTAATATAAAAGCTGTTTTGTCGCTTGAGTTATTATCAACAACAATAATCTCAAACTTTAGCTTCTCACACTCTTTCAGTATAGAAGTGATGCAGGTTTCAATTATAGATGCTGAATTATGAGTCAGGACAATAACACTTAATAACATAGACTATCCAAAAAATTTAATTTTTAAAGCTCTAAAAGCACTAATAAAATCAGATATTGATCTAAACTCTTTGACATGTCTCCAAATTACAGATGGTCGCATAAAAAAGCTAATATTTGATCGGAAAAGAATTTTCTCCATTTCCTCTGCAGTTATGTGAGGGTACTCCAGAATTGAGTTTCGCTGAACATCTGTTGGTCGGTATTCACCCTCTTTGAGCCAGCCATTTTCTTTAGCTATTGAATAAAACTTAGTTCCCGGAAAGGGGGATACAATATTAAACATAACCTGACTCACCTTAAGTTTTTTGGCTTCTTTTACCGTTTCTTTGATAGTTTCTTCAGTTTCCAAAGGACTTGTGCCAATTAAGATATTAAGTTTGACCGGTACTTTGTATTTGTTCAGCAGATGAATAGCATTGTAAATTTGCTCCTTATTCATTCCTTTTCGGATAAACTTCAGAATTTCGTCATTAAATGACTCTACTCCCAAATCAATATAATCACATTTTGAGTTGCCCAGAATCTCTGCTACTTCTTCATCTATTGCATCTGCTCTTGCCTGACAGCCCCAATGAAAGTTATATTTGTTAAGTTCATTAACAATTGATTTTAAGCGTTGTGTATTGAAAATGAAATTGTCATCAACGAATGCAATGCTCTTATAGCCTTTGTTTGCAAGTTGCTTTAGTTCTTCAGCAACATTTTCAGGCGTTCGAAAATATATTGGAGGTTTACTTCCCTTGTTATTCTTTGATTCAATTTCACGCGCAAATGTTAATGAACTGGGTACGCAATAAATACATTGAAAAGGACAATTTCGTGAAGTTACTACTGAAGTGTAAGGAGAGTGCTTTAGTTTTGGATTTCTATATGTTTTATTTTCAATGAAATGACGCGCTGGAAAAGGAAGGCTGTCTAGGTTCTTTAATAATGGTTCAGGTTGGTTTTTCTCAATGCAATTGTTTTCATTATTGAAAAATGAAATGCCGTTTATATTCTTTAAAGGTGTTTTATTCGCAATAGCTTTAATAGTATTTCGAGCACTTACATCAGGTTCTCCACGAACAATGATTACTCTCGGATCTAATAGAAGTTTTTCAGTAAAGTACGTCCCGGCCGGCCCCATAAAAAGTATCCAGGTATCAGGGTGATATTTTCTAATTACTTTTAATGCTTGTGTATCTGTTTCTATTGATAAATTAACAGACCAAAAACAGAAAATATCACTTTGGGTTTCTGATATCTTTTTTTCGAATTGTTCAGGACTCGAATCAATGGCAACAAAATCATTGTAGCTTACAATATGCCCGTCTTGTTCAAATATGGCAGCTACAGTCAACTCATATATGTTTGGCATTGGATACACCATTCTGGTACATCCTGCAGAACGTTCAGCAGGCATGTTTTCATCAAATGATGGTGGTATAATAAATGAAATATGCATTTATAGTCTGTTTAAATATATTATACAGTCAAAACAGACAAAAAGGTATTAATATTGTGCGAGAACTTAAATTACTTGCAAAAAATAGATTTTAAAAAACCACAAAGTGTACGTTTTTGAGCCTTATTATATTGTTCTCTGAAGTTGTCTTTTTCAGAGCCAGGGGCTTCTTTGTTAATCCACTGCCAAATTTCCCCCCAGCCCATAAAGCCACCAACGTTCCTGTCGTCGATAAAAATATCTGCGTTGACTTTACGACTGATGGAGTCACTTATTTCTTCTTCGGGATGAGTGCGGTTCACCGCATAAAACTCCAATCCTCTTTTTCTGCAAAACTCAACAGCCTCATCCAGTTGCCTGCCTGTTCTAATGGTCCATAAAACAAGCAGGTGACCTTTGTCCTGCAGCGACTTGAGCGTTTCAAAAGCAAAAATTTTCTCTTTACCAATGGCTGGGTATTTATGCTCAACAATTGTTCCGTCAAAGTCAACAGCGATTATCATGTGTAATAAAATTAAAGTTCCGATTCGTTAATTTCTAATTCTTCTAATATACTGCCCCTTTTAGGATAATTAAGTAGTAAAAAAAGATACACCAGGCCAAATACCAGCATTTGATTAATATTGCCTATCATCAAATAACTTAAAAGGCTTAATAGAGTTACTCCTTCCAGTGTCATTATCTTAATAAAGTAGCTCATTCTGAATTGCTGAAGTTTACTGTTGGGGTTCAGCTCTTTATTTATTTGTTTCACCTTACGGTTGTGAAACATGTAAGACGCAGGAATTCCTGCCAGAGCAAGAATTATAATTAGCGATTTTAAATTGTTTGCAGCTGAGGCATCCATGATATAAACAGGACCATTTAGTGTTACAAAAACAAATGACAGTCCTGCAAATACAGCAAGTAATATGCTGACGATAAAATAAATGAGTTTTATTTGTTTAAGTGCTTTTTTTGCTGTCATGTTACAATGTTTTTTCAAAAGGAAGTCGATTAACTAACGAGCGACCAAGTGTTACTTCATCAGTATATTCTAACTCATCGCCGATGGATACACCCCTGGCAATTGTAGTTGTTTGTATGTCGAATTTCTCAAACTTCTTAAATAAATAAAAGTTTGTTGTGTCACCTTCCATAGTTGTACTTAATGCAAAGATGACTTCTTTAACAGTGCCTGATTTAATTTTCTCAAACAAAGGACCAATCGTTAAATCATCTGGTCCAATACCATCCATTGGCGAGATAACGCCTCCCAGTACATGGTATATGCCACTGAATTGCTGAGTACTTTCAATGGCCATCACGTCCCGGATACTTTCTACAACACAAATTAAACTGTGATCGCGATTGGAATCAGCACAAATATTACAAATTTCACTGTCTGAAATATTATGGCAGCTTTTACAATACATTATTTCCTGTCGCATATGGTGAATGGTATCAGAAAATTTAAATACCATTTCTTTTTCTTGCTTCAGTAAATGCAAAACCAATCGAAGTGCTGTTTTTTTGCCAATACCAGGAAGTTTGGCAAACTCATTAACGGCGCTTTCAAGTAGTCTGGATGGATATGATGATTCTGTCATTAATTCTTTTCAATTTGGGCCTTAAAGATAGTAAAGATTGCCAACTACATGCAGTTCGAAGAACCTGATTAAATAATGCCGTTATCAATCAATAAGATGATGTGTTCAATCATTTGATCTTCACCTTCTTTATGGTATTCCGATTTTAAGTTAGAACCAAACAGCCGGGCAACTCCCTGCCAGAAGAAAGCTGTCACACCACCTTTGTATTGTTTAATTAACTCGTAAGTGGTATTTCCTGTCTCACGGTTAATCAGTTTGATTAGTAAGCGACCTTGCGAGAATGTTAATTTACGAAGGGGAGCTTCGAATTCGTTAAAAAGCTCTTTCTCAGCTTTTTTTAAGTAGTCTTTCTTCTCTTTGTCTGTCGTTAATGTAGCCAGGTGGTTATTAATAGCATTTACTTTTTCTCCTGCACTTCGGGCATAGGGTAAAACTTTTTTAATGTTCCTGACCAACTTACCATAACGGCGTTTATGACGTTTGTTTTTAAACTTATAGGGTGGAATAACCGGTACTTCCTGAAGGTTTACATGAGGAAGGGTATCGTTTTGAATAATTCGATGCTGAAGAATCAGGTTGATAGAATCAGCCAGTTCCTGTGCTTTAGCTTCGTTTGGAGATATAAAAGTAAAAAGCCGGAGACAGCAAATACATATTATAAGTGATTTGTATTTTGTTTTACCTTCCATAGCACAAAAATAGAATTGAAATTCATACTTAGGCAAGTTTATTTAGCTGATTCTGGTATTTGGAATCATAAGAAAACACAATAGGTTGTTAGTCTACTATGTGGAAGCTGTTAGTAAGTAGTTTATTGGGGATGATATCAACACCCAGAAACCTCAGTCCGGCACTAAGAGTACTATATATCTGAATCCTGTTATCAAAAAACGGATCTTGCTTTATTAGCATAGATAAAGCTGTTGAGTTTGGCTTGTTTGTTACAATGGCCCATCTTAACGGTTGTTCTTCCATTAGCTTCTTTAGCTCTCCTATATAGTCATTAAGCTGCTCAATGCTAAGAATAAAGTCGGCAGCTCTTATATCAGAGATTGTTTTGTTTATTGCACTAAACTCATCATGTTTGGTTTGCTGATCAACTATTTTTATCAGGTCAGGCATTCCAATATCTCCATAAAAAGCTTCTACCAACAACTTATCGTTTGGATAAAACTTATACTTTGCTTTCATACATTCTTCGTATCCCAAAATGAAAACGATTTGATTAAGAAAAAGTTTCATGTTTAGAAGATGATATTGTGCACTATAATCATGGTTTTTAAAACTAATGTGTTAAATCTTTCTGTTTGTTAATTTTACAACCTGAGTTTGATATTAAATTTCGAACTCAGGCTTGGCGTGTTTAATAGTTAAAGAGGATATCGATATAACCCGCAAATGATAAAAGCGGGGATTTAGAAGGGAGATAAATCCAGATAAAGTATATCCAAAAAAACATGTCTGATTAATGAATGTAAATAAATTTATTCTACTTTTGCGGGCCTTAATATAAATCTGGTCTTTGATGTTTCGATTGGTTATTATAGCGACACTTTTTTTAGGGGGTATTATAAATACCTCAGCTACAGCTATTCAAATCATTGAATCTTCAAATGGTGACCAGGATATTGAGTATGTATCAATATACCTGTCTGATGCTTCTTCATTAGAAACCATTAATGCAGAAGAAGTCGAAGACGATTCAAATAAATGGCGATTACTTCACCGTTGTTTGTTGTCAGATCTGGATATCAATACAGATCTTACGCCTGTTGGTTACTGCTGTAAAACTGTTTTTACGAGATTTATTCTGTTTGAGTCAGATAATTCCCCACCAGTTCTTTTGTAGAAAACACCTTATTATCTATTAGTCGTAAAATCTTGATTTACTGGCTCTGTTAAGGCCTGTGCATAAAGGTGTATATGACTATACTTATGTATTGTTATTGGCTTTTGTAGTCAATGGCTAAAACTAAATTCTATTATATCATGATGTTTTTATTAATGTTGGTAGTCTTTATAGTAGGTTACAGCTTAATCGTGTTTGAGCATGTTAATCATATCAATAAGGCGGCATCGGCCTTACTGATTGGCTGCTTGTTATGGACTATATATGCTCTTGGAGGAGAAGATATTTTAGCACGCGAAGCCAGCCTTTCCTGGCTAAGATACAAAGCAAATGGTGGAACTGATGTGGTCTCTTTTATTACCCATCATGAGCTTTTTCATCATCTGTCAGAAATAGCGTCTATTCTTTTCTTTTTAATTGGAGCGATGACGATTGTTGAACTGGTGGATAAATATCAGGGATTCAGGATTATTACCAGTCGGATAGGAGGGGGGGATGTGATTCGTTTGTTGTGGATAATCAGTATTCTAACTTTCTTCATGTCGGCTGCCCTTGATAACCTGACCACAACAATTGTTTTGCTTACTGTTTTACGAAAAATAATTACAAAGCAGGAAAACCGGTGGATTTTTGCCAGCGTTGTTGTATTGTCGGCAAATGCAGGAGGAGCCTGGTCTCCCATTGGTGATGTTACTACCATAATGCTTTGGATTGGAGGACAAGTAACAGCCGCACATATTATTAGTGCTTTATTTGTTCCAAGTCTTGTGAATATGATTGTATCAACAACCCTGTTCAGTCTATTCGTTGTAAAAGGCAATACTATTAAACCGGAATTACCGGCTAATGAAACAAGTTCATTTACAACCCACCAAGAGCAGGTTTTTATGCTGGTTGTGGGTACGCTGGCACTCATTTCGGTACCAATTTTTAAAACCATTACACACCTGCCTCCTTTTATGGGCATGTTGTTAGGTTTATCAGTAATGTGGATAATGACCGACAGATATTTAAAAAAGAGACGTGTTGAGGATAGACGCACTTTAACAGTCAAAGCTGCATTAAAGGCAGTTGACATCCCAACTGTTCTGTTTTTCCTGGGCGTATTAAGCGCAGTAGCAGCGCTTCAATCAGCCGGTCACCTCGACATCCTTGCCCAGTGGCTTGATGAATCAGTTGGTAACATATATGTGATCAACCTTTTAATTGGAGCCATTTCTTCTATTGTTGATAACGTTCCATTAGTTGCTGCATCAATGGGAATGTATACGATTGAAGCACCGGGGATGACAGGTGATGCCGTAAACTTTATGCAAAATGGATCTTTCTGGACATTTTTGGCTTATTGTGCCGGTACGGGCGGTAGTCTTTTGATTGTAGGTTCTGCCTCCGGAGTTGCTGCCATGGGGCTTGAGCAGATCAATTTTATGTGGTACCTCCGTCGTATTACATGGATAGCTTTTGCCGGTTATTTGACAGGAGCGCTTACATACTACCTGCAACTACAATGGTTTGGATTATAATTTTTAACAATGTGGAAATGAACTTTATAAATAATATTTCAGATAAACATCAAAATTTAGACTTCCCTGTAACATGGATAGGGGCAGTTGCTCTTACAATAATTGTTCTGCTGGTGCGGTTGATCTTTGGATCAATATAGCGTCATTTTTCTGGTGAATAGCGAGTGTCTCGAACTTATTGCATCCCTGGTTTATTCAGTTCGAACACTCGCTATGTTTTTAAGTTTTAACCAAAGGTTCTGAAAAGCCCCGTTCCTGTCTGGTTTCTTTAGTTCAATCTGAGATCGATATTAAAGTCCAACTCAGCTTAATATTAAGTGATCTTTATTTCGATGTAGGAACATACCAGCCAAGTTGATGTAATTGCCATAATATGGCCGACACCTCCAGCTTGATTTGCTGTAGGTGAATTGACGTTTCAAAACTTGGGTTGGAAATTATCTTTTTGATACGATCAACCCTGAATCGATTAGAAATCAAGATGTTTATTAATTGATCCTCGTGATATTTTTTAGCTAATACATTAATTAATTTCGTCTCCATTTGAACTTTTGTTTTGGTGTTAATAATGACCGTAAAAATCCAGGTATTTGAGCAGATTTTTTGCTCCAAAAAAGTCTTTATTATTCCCAAAAGGCTCAAATGATAGTAAAATGACCGTATAACCTTTTATTTGGCTTTACTCCTCAAGTATAAGTATGGCGATTGATTTGTCGCGCACAATTATATCCTCAAAATTAAGGTAAATATCATCAGTTAAAAGCTCTTTGCACTTGGTGTAAGGTGCAAGAACGCCCGGAAAAGCCTCTTCGCTAAAGCGATAGCTTGAATCATTGGAGTTATTAATAATTATAAAGATGGCTTGCCCATTATTTGACCTTATAAACGAATATACGTCCTTTTGTGGAATGAGGTGCCTGAATGAACCTGTAAAAATATCAGGATTATCTTTTCTCCAGTTTAGTACCTTGCTTAGCTGGACATAAAACTCTTTCTGAGTTTCACTCATGCCCTTGCCATTAAAACCACTCACTTCATCGCTATTCCAACCTCCCGGAAAATCTTTCGCCAAATTGCTTATCCCTTTGCTCAGTATACCTTTGATTTGCCATTCTGTTCCATAGTATACAGATGGTAAACCCGGAGAACAGAGTAAATGACCGATCATCATCATTAATTGTGCCTTATCACTGTCAGCATTGGTAAATGCTCTGTTATGCAGATGATTATCCAGTGTGTTGATGTTAGTTGAAAAAGAGCCTGGCGTCATCTGAAGTTGTTGATCATAAATTGCTTTCGTGCCTTTTTCAGCCTCTTCATATGGAGAGAAAGCATTAGCTAAAACATCAGTGTAATTGTAATTGACAATAAATGTGGGCACATCTTTAATTAATTCACTCCAATAAATATGTTGATTGTTATAGGATTGATTGTCAAGGATAATAGTTAAATCATTAAACTCTTTATTGACGCTGGTATAAAGTTCACTTATTAATTCAGGGGTGTTTCTTCCGGCTTGCTCAATTTTTATGTTTTTAAGACCAGCCGTTTCAATCCACCAAATTAATTGCTGAATCAGAAGCTGGCGAACCAGTTTATTATCCTGGTTAAGTGTTGGAAAGTTAGGCTTATTCCATAAATGACGGTTGAAGATTTTTAGTGACTCCGGGCTGTAGGGATCAGTAAGAATGTTGAAATCCGGAGTAGGACTATTAAAATCATAGCTGATGCCATTAAAAAAATCAGCATCAATCATTTGCTGGAAATAAGGATGCTTATTGCCTATCTGGTGTAAACTAAAGGTCTGAATAAACTTCAGGTCTTTAATCTTACAACTGTCAATCATTTGTTTGTATAGTTCAATATTTCCCAATCGCTCATCAATCTTGTAAAAATTAGTTGAAGCAAGACGTTTGTATGAGTTCATCATCAGGTTACTTTCTGTGACAGGCATAATCTCAAATGCTGTAAATCCCATATTTTTAATATAGTCAAGCTTTGAAATGATGCCTTCTATATCACCGCCATGAATACCCGTTGGATTTAAACGGTCTTTTTTCTCAAAGTACGACTGTATATTATCATTACCATTATTACCATTACAAAAACGATCGGGAATCACCTGATAAATGACATCACTGGTACTAAGTTTTGTTGATGTGGAGCGCTCTGTTCGATTATTAATTTTGAATGAATAGGAAACAGGTGCTTTATAAGACGTTTTGAATATAAGGTTTGCGGTATGTGCTTTAGTGTCCGGTGGAATTTGTATTTCAATAATGTGAAAGCTTTTATTGGCCGCAGGATAATGCTTTAACAGCTCAATGTTTGAGTTTGCAACGGAGACATCAGTAATGCCAATAGGAGCGTTCTCAGCCACCAAAATCAGGCGGTTTGTACTCATTTGTGTCCACCAGCCCGAAGGAGTAATCGATATTCCTTGTGCGTTACTAATAGAGGTAATTAGCAACAGAATGAATAGTGTGAATAAATGCTTAAGCATAGACAGAAATCTAATTGTGTATGTATATGAGGGTTACATCACAAATTAGAGAATGTCTGTAACTATTGCAAATCTATATCTTATGAATTCAAAAAAAAGGAGCCCTGAGGCTCCTTTGTGATAGTTATATCTAACTAAATTTATTTTGTATTCAAGCTTACAGATTGTCCTGAAGCCACCTTTACAGCCTGGTCATAAACCTTGAGTGTAATCTCACTTTTAGCATGTGAAATAATGGTTACTTCCTTGCTGTTAACAACTACTTCCATGTCATTACCCATAAAAGCAATACGGAATGAGTACTCTTGCCACTGTTGTGGAATAATTGGGTTTAAAAAGAGCTGTCCGTCGTGTACGCGCTTGCCACCAAAACCTTCAACAATTGACATCCATGTGCCGGCCATACTGGTAATATGCAGTCCTTCGTGAGCTTCATGGTTGTAATCATCAATATCAAGGCGCGAAGTACGTAAGTACATTTCGTATGCTTTATCGTAATCGCCAATTTTTGCAGCTAATACTGAGTGTACACATGGTGATAATGACGACTCATGAACAGTGCGCGGTTCGTAGAACTCGAAGTTACGTTTGATTGTCTCCAGATCAAATTCTTCTTCAAAAACATAGATGCCTTGCAAAGTGTCAGCTTGCTTAATATAACAGCTTCGTAAAATACGATCCCAGGACCAGTACTGGTTAATTGGGCGTTCTGCCGGATCTAAATCATCAGCAAGTGTCTGCTCTTTGTCCATAAAACCATCCTGCTGCATAAATACCTGCAATTCTTCGTTGTATGGGAAGTGCATATTCTCAATGATGCCATTCCAACGCTTCACTTCTTCGTCGTAATTAAACGCTGTTTTAGCTATGATAGCATCGTAACGGGCAGCATCCATTTCCTTAACTTTTGCTAAGGCCTCAATGGTATATTTAAGGCACCAAACAGCCATTTTGTTTGTATACCAGTTGTTGTTGATGTTGTTTTCGTACTCATTAGGTCCGGTTACCCCCAGCATCACATACTTCTGACGCTCTTCAGAGAAACTAACACGCTGACTCCAGAAACGAGAAATACCCATTAAAACTTCCAAACCATATTCAGCTAAATATGCCTCATCATTGGTGTGGCGGATATAGTTGTGAATAGCGAAAGCAATAGCACCGTTACGGTGAATTTCTTCAAAAGTAATTTCCCACTCATTATGACACTCCTCACCATTCATAGTTACCATTGGGTAGAGTGCTGCACCATTTTTGAAACCAAGCTTTGCAGCATTTTTAATGGCGTTTTCAAGGTGCTTGTAACGGTATACCAAAAGGTTACGCGTAACTTCTGAAGGAGCCGTAGCAATAAAGAACGGTACACAGTATGCTTCCGTATCCCAGTAAGTTGTGCCACCATATTTTTCACCGGTGAATCCCTTAGGACCTACATTTAAACGCTCGTCTTCTCCTGTGTATGTTTGATTCAGGTGGAAGATGTTAAAGCGAATACCCTGTTGTGCAGCTACATCACCTTTAATTTTAATGTCACTTAATACCCACTTATCGGCCCACTTCTGAATATGATCTGTTAATAAGGCATCAAAGCCTTTATTGAATCCTGCTGTTGTCACTTTCTTGGTAGCAGCAAGCAGCTCATCATTTGAATAATTAAGCGAACATGTTACACCTGCAATCTTTTCAAGTGTAAAGCACTCTTCTTCTTTAACCGTGCGCTCAATACGGTTGGCCACCCAACTTTCTTTTTTAAGAACTTCAGGTGTAATATTTAGTTTTGAGTCTCCTATGCTGGCAGCAATCTTCATTCCATAGCCCGCACGGAAGCCTAATTTCTTAGTTTCAGTAACAAGGTATGCTTCACCTGCATGAGCCTCCATATCAATAATGTTCCAAAACTTTTCATCATAGTTAGAATCTTCGTTTTCAACATCACCATCAAGGTAAGCAGTGAATGCAATTTTACCATCAAAATTAAGTGGCGTTACCGAGTAGCGGATGGCTCCGTTTTCAGTGTCAGCCATGCTTAAAAAACGCTTAGCTGTTACAGCAATTTTTTTACCATCATCCATAATGGCAGTGAATTCGCGTAACAAGTACCCTTCTTTCATATTCAGGGTGCGCTTAAAGTTTTCTGTTTTGCATGTATACAAGTCTAAATAATGACCATCGACCTGCACATCAATACCAATCCAGTTTGGACTGTTTAATACTTTTGCAAAATACTCAGGGTAACCATTTTTCCACCAGCCCACACGTGTTTTATCCGGGTAATAGATTCCGGCAACATAGCTTCCTTGTAAAGATGGTCCTGAGTAGGTCTCTTCAAAGTTGGCTCTTTGTCCCATTTTGCCATTTCCCAGGCTGAAAATACTTTCGGAAGATTGATGGTTTTCAGGGTTGAAGCCCTCTTCTATAATGCACCACTCATCGTGTTTTAAATACTCCTTCATTGTAATTGGTTTAGAATTTAGACTATTAGATGCCAGTCTGTTAGATGATGGTAGTGATTTCTTTTGTTGTATTAATCAAGCTCACCTTAAACTCACACCATTCAAGACTGTTTTCATCTTTAATCTCTCTCCCTCTAAATAATCGGGAATGTTCTCTAATTTAATTCCATTAGTTTTTCATAGTTCATCTGGTGTAAACCATCAACAACTATGTTGGCTTTTCCCAGAACATCAGGTGAGCCAATGCCTACACATCGCATGTTACCCGCTAATGCAGCTTCAACCCCTGCTTCGGCATCTTCAAATACCACACACTCGTCAGGATTGACATTTAATGCTTCAGCTCCTTTTAAAAATACTTCAGGATCAGGCTTCGCTTCTGTAACTTTAGTACCATCAATAATAGCTTCAAACAAGTCGGTTAGTTGTAAGCGATCCAGGATAGTCATGGCGTTTTTACTGGCTGAACCCAGGGCTATCTTAATACCCTTTGCTTTCAACTCTTTTAAAAATGCTTCAGCACCAGGAAGAATCTCATCTGGTTGCATCTTTAATATAAATGTTCTGTAGTTCTCGTTTTTCTTTTCTGCTAATCGAAGTTTTTCCTCTTCGCTTAATGTTACACCTCCAATTTCAAGAAGTATATTCAAAGAAGTCATTCGGCTAACACCTTTTAAACGCTCATTATCTTCTTCGGTAAACTCAAAGCCAAGCTCCACGGCCAGTTCCCTCCATGCTATATAATGATACTTGGCTGTATCAACAATAACACCATCTAAATCAAATAAGCAAGCTTTAATTTGTCCCATAAGTATTTTTAATTAGTCTGTTCCTGAGTTTTTGTTTTCACAAAAAAGACTGAAATGCTACCAAGAAGCATGCAGATACCTGCTACCACAATCATATAAATAGCTTCTCCTGCAAAAACATGTTTTAAAATAGAGCCGGCAACTAAGCCACTAAGTATTTGTGGTCCGGCAATTGTAAAATTGAAGATTCCCATAAAAACACCCATTTTATCAGCAGGTAGTGATTCGGATAAAATAGCATACGGCATTGCCAAAATAGCAGCCCAAGCAATTCCTACTCCAACCATTGGAATCATCCACATTACAGCACTGTAAGGAACATCTACCTGAGTAAATAGCAGATTTAAGTGAACAATATCTCCACCTTGTAACAATATTGTCATCAGGTATGATAATCCACCTAGAAGCAAAGCAGCGCTGTATACTGTTTTACGACCAATCTTATTGGCTAGCCTTGACATACCAACTGAGAATATGGCGGCAAACAAACTATAGCCAGCAAACAGTATTCCAACCCAGTCACCAGCATCCTGAGCTGCCTGAGAAGAACTGTCGCCTATTTCACAACCCCATACATGTTGCGATACTGCAGGGGTAAAATATACCCACATAATGTATAATGCAAACCAGCTGAAAAATTGAACAACAGCTAATTGAACCATTGTCTTTGGCGTGATTTTCATTAAGCGAAAGAATCCAATAATACCTTTATATTGAGGATCTGCTTCGGGTTCTTTATCAAGTCCTTTATACTGAGCATATTCTTCTGGTGGGTATTCTTTAGTTTTAATTACAGTCCATACTACAGATCCTAACAAAGCTGCACCACCTATATAGAATGACCAGATAACCGAGGGTGGAACCTGACCTTGAGGAGCGGTATTTGAGATGTTAAGAGAATTAGTTAGTACAAAAGGTAAAATTGAACCTATAACAGCCCCAGCATTAATCAAAAAACTTTGAGTAGAGTAACCCAGGTTTCTTTGTTCAGGAGGTGTCATGTCAGCAACCAATGCTCTAAAAGGTTGCATTGTAATATTAAATGACCCATCCATCAAGGCAAACATTATCAAACCGAAAAGTAGAACAGGCATTATCGCCACTACAATTGATGCATTGGGCATTAGAAACATTGAAAGGGCGGCAATGATGGCTCCAACAAGAATGTATGGACTTCTTCGCCCCAGTTTATTCCAGGTTCTGTCACTTGCAGAACCAACAATTGGCTGAACAATAAGTCCCATTAATGGTGCTGCTATCCAAAACAAGGGTAAAGCATGCAAATCAGCTCCCAGATTTGATAAAATACGACTAACGTTAGCACTCTGTAGTGCAAAACCCATTTGGATACCCAGAAAGCCAAAACTGACATTCCAGATCTGCCAAAAGGATAGATGAGGCATTTTTTTCATATTACGCTGTTTATTAAAAAGAATCTCAAATGTACTAAGCATCACAAAACAATTGTAATGTGCACAAAATCATATTCTAAACTTAATAGTGGAAAATATTACACCTATGCTCTGTCAGAGATGTCCGACAGCAGTAAAAAAGGTATTAACAGGTAAGTCTCTTTTCAATTAAATCCACTACAAACTTAAGATAAAAATAACAATGGTGTCAAGTAAAAAAGTTGCGGTGATTGATTGTATTGTTATTGAAATCAGTGCTTTTACCTATTGCAAACGTTTGCGAAAATAAAATTGCGAAGGTGCGAAAAAGTGAAAATTGTTATCGCATCACTTCCGCAATCGTTTTCGGTGAGGTGTTAAATTATAAGTCGACTAGTCATATGTGAGC
>JAKSBD010000491.1 GCA_022361295.1 Bacteroidales bacterium | reverse complement strand
CTCGCATTTAGTTGGAAAAATGAGTGGAAAAATGTGCCTCAAATCAATTCCCGGAGAGGGATCAACTTTTTATTTTACCATCCCTTATGTTACAGGTGAAAGTGGATAGTGAGGCTTTCGATAGTGATTTAACGTTAAAAAAATAGGGCTTTTACTAAAATTTATTAGTTTTAATATCAGGCTATTACTTATTAAAAATTCGTCATTTGATTATACAAAGATTTCTTCTTTTAGCACTTTTTGGTTTCTGCACTTTTCTAAGCATAGGACAAGAGCCTGACATAAGGTTCCGTCACATAACGATTGATGATGGATTATCGAATAACAATGTGACAACCATTGTAAAAGATTCAAAAGGGTTTATATGGGTTGGTACCTTTGATGGTCTTAACAGGTATGATGGTTACGAATTTCAGGCTATAAATAGTTACGGGGAAGAGGAATTAAAACTGAGTAGTAATATAATCAATTGTTTGTTTGAAGATTCAGAAGGATGTCTGTGGATAGGTACCTTGGGTGGAGGCCTCAATTGTCTTAATGCCTTGCGCAGTAGTGTTAGTGTTTTTGAGTATGATTCATTAAAAAACAGCATTAGTTCCGATAATATATTTGATGTTATTGAGGATAAGAATGGAATCATTTGGATTGCCACAGGTGCGGGTTTGAATAAATACAACAGGAAAAGTGGTGAGTTTATTCATTTCTCAGGACTTGATGGTTTAAATGAAGATAACCTGGTCTCTCTTTCTCTTGTACATGATGAATTATGGATTGGAACCTATGGCGGAGGATTAAACATTCTGAACATACATACCGATAGCATTAGTACTTTTGTGACTCCTAAAAACCAGCTGCCAAGCAAATGGATTTGGGATACTTTTTATGATTCTGACGGATTAATGTGGATTGCTACAGAGAAAGATGGATTGTGCTACTACAGCGAGGAAACCGCAGACCTCCATTACTTCCGGAAAAAAGAAGGAGAGTATAATTTCCTGAACAATAACTTTCCGGTGAATATAGCAGAAGATGCCCAGAAACGGATATGGCTAACAACAGACAGGGGAGGTTTGTATTGTTATGACAAGGAACAAGGATTTATCAATTATCGTCATAACCCGGCTTTAGGCGAATCTATTCAATCAGATGCGCTGACCAGATTGTTGATAGATGATGAAAATACACTTTGGACAGGCACTTATGATAAAGGCTTTAGTATATCTAAATTAAGCCAATGGAACATTAAACACTACAGTCATCAAAAGGGCATTCCAAATAGCTTATCCGACAAGAGTGTTAACTGTATATATGAAGATTCGGATGGAGATATATGGGTAGGTACTGAAAATGGATTAAACCGTTTGGATAAAGACTATAATGTCATTCAGAAGTTTGGCTTGGAAAATGGTCTTAGCGATAATGTTGCATTAACGGTTCTTGAAGTTGAAAAGGGAGAAATATGGATTGGCACCTATACTGGAGGGATTAGTATTTTTAATAAGAATACAGGACAATTTAATTACCTGAACAGTCATCCCAAAGACGGTTTGCCAGCCCTTTCAAGCGATTTTATTAGGGCCTTATATAAAGATTCGCATGGTTTAGTATGGATTGGGACTGTGCGTGGTGGAGCCGATGTTTACAATCCACAGACTGAAGAATTAACTAATTATCCTAATTCATACCCTTTAAGCACACACCTTAATAGTAGCAATGTCATGTCGATTTGTGAAGATGAGGCATCAGATATTTGGTTGGTAACATATGGAGGAGGTTTGAATAAATTCAACAGAAACAACCAATCGTTCACGTATTTTCAGCATCATAAAAATGCAGAAGGCAGCTTAACCAGTAGCCAGGCTACCTGCCAGTTAATGGATAGTCGCGGAAATTATTGGATAGGAACCAACTTTGGTTTAAACAGGATGAATAGTGATGGTGAGAGTTTTACCAGGTTTTACATGGAGGATGGATTGGCAAGTAATTCTATTGTGGGTCTGGAAGAGGACAGCCGTAAAAACATATGGATAACGACTCAGAACGGACTTAGTATTTATAATCCTTTAACCGAGGTTTTTTCTAATTTTTACAGGGAAGATGGTTTGCAGGAAAATGTATTTCATTATAACGCTATTACACAGTTGAAAGAAGGCGCAATTGTTTGTGGAGGTATTAATGGGATGAATGTTTTTAATACTGATGTTGCATTTGAAGCCCGACAGCCTCATGAGGTTGTGATAACGGGATTGTCTGTCTTTAATCAAAGGGTTGATTATGGAAGACTCTCGAATGGTCGTGTTGTATATGATGGTCACATAAGCGAAGCAAATGAGATTAACCTTTCGTATAAAGATAAATTGTTTGAGTTATTCTATTCAACACTTGAGTTCACTAGCTCGGGACGAACCACCTATCAGTATAAAATTGATGAGCTGCACAAAGAATGGATCAATCTCGGGAGCAAAAATGTAATTTCATTTCATAACCTGTCTCCTGACAAATATACTTTTCGTATAAAATCAATTATTACTAATGGTAAGCTCGAGAGTGATGAAACTCTTTTAAAGATAAATATCAAGCCACCATTTTATGTTACAAACTGGTTTTATGTGCTTGTGATAATCATATTTGTATCTATCGTTTTTACTATTTATTTTATTAAAAATCGAAATACACGGAGGCAGCGTCAAATGCTTCAGAAAAAGGTTGCTGAAAAAACCAGAGAACTGAGCCAGTTAAATGAAAAGTTAGAAAAGCATAGAAAGAATCTTGAAATACAGGTAGATGAGAGAACCAAAGATCTTAAAGCAGCAAAAGAAAGAGCTGAAAAAGCCGATGCTTTAAAGACGGCTTTCCTTGCAAACATGAGTCACGAAATAAGAACACCAATGAATGCCATACTGGGGTTTGTGGATCTGCTCAACGAGAAAGGTTTATCAAAAGTAGAGAGTGACTATTTCAGGAGCTTAATTCAGTCAAATGGGGTAACGCTAATGCGATTGATAGATGACATAATGGATCTGGCTCGTATTGAATCTGGTGGTGATATTTTCATTAGGAAAACAAATTTTGAACTGCGCGATGAAATAGAGGAAATATGCGCCATTTATAATGGAGAAAATAGTGAACTGGGTGAAAATGTCAGTTTTAGTTGTAACAAAATAGATAAGCCTTTAATGGTTTATACAGATCCGGTACGTTTAAAACAAATTATTACCAACCTGGTAAACAATGCGATTAAATTTACTGAAAAAGGCTCTATTACATTCTCATATTCGATTGATAAAGGCCGCTTGTTTTGTTCTGTCAGAGATACGGGTATTGGTATCCCTCCAGGGGAAATTGATAATATTTTTAATCGCTTTAACAAACTCGAAGGTCAATCTGAAAAGGTATATCGGGGAACCGGGCTTGGACTTGCTATCACCAAAGAGCTTGTAAGGCTTCTGGGTGGCAACATTCGTGTTGAAAGTCAACAGGGAAAAGGCTCAACTTTTTATTTTGATATATCTGTCAGGGATGATTAGGCAAACAGGAATTTAAAAGCTTCCTCAATTTTATTTGCCTTAATTATCTGGATATCAAATTTTCCCAACTCAACTCCTTTAACATAGCTTGGTATGATAATGCTTTTAAAACCAAGTTTAGCAGCTTCTCCAATGCGTTGATCCAGCCTTGTGACCGGACGTATTTCTCCTGACAAACCAACCTCACCGGTCATGCAGATATCTGGTGATATTGCCATGTCCATGTTAGAGGATAATACAGCCGTAATAACTGCCAGATCAATAGCTGGATCATTTACTTTTAAACCGCCGGCAATATTAAGGAACACGTCTTTTTGAGCCAGCTTAAAACCAGCACGTTTTTCTAAGACTGCCAATAGCATATTAAGGCGACGTAAATCAAAACCTGTAACCGAACGTTGCGGATTTTGATAGGCGGCAGTACTAGCTAATGCCTGAACTTCAATCAGGAATGGACGAACACCTTCCAGGGCAGCAGAAATGGACACACCACTCATTTGCTTTTGCTGCGTTGCAAGTAGTAATTCAGAAGGATTACTGACTTCACGAAGTCCGGTGCCAAGCATTTCGAAAATCCCGATTTCGTTGGTAGAGCCAAAACGGTTTTTAATCGAACGCAGGATACGGTACATATGATGACGATCCCCTTCAAACTGAAGAACAACATCAACCATGTGCTCCAGTACTTTAGGTCCGGCCAGGCTGCCTTCTTTTGTAATGTGGCCAATTAAAAATACCGGAATATGCTTTTCTTTACAAACACGTAAAATTGTTGCAGTACATTCACGAATTTGAGACACACTGCCCGGGGCCGACTCTATTCTTTCAGTCTCCATTGTTTGAACGGAGTCAACTACCAGTACATCTGGTTTTTCGTTATCAATATGTTTGATGATGTGCTCAACAGATACCTCACTCACCACATGGCAATTGTCTGCCGATGCTCCAGAAATACGATCTGCACGGAGCTTTATCTGCTGTGGGCTTTCCTCACCTGAAACGTATAGTACTTTTACATTCGGCAGATTTAAGGCTGTTTGCAAAACCAATGTTGATTTACCAATGCCTGGTTCACCGCCTATCAATACCATTGCACCAGGTACCAGACCACCTCCTAAAACCCTGTTTAGTTCTTCATTACCGGTACTTAAGCGTGGTAATTCTTCTACCGATACCTTTGATACCGGCATGGGCCTGGTTCGCTCAGCTATAACGGTTCCCGGTCGATTGTTTTTAGTTTTACCTGTAATTTTGGTTTCTTCAACAAAGGTATTCCATTCCCCACATGCATAGCATTTGCCTTCCCATTTGGGTGATTCATTGCCACAGTTCTGACAAACGAAAACGGATTTGGTTTTGGCCATCTAATATCTCTTTGTTCCTCCTGATTTCATTATCTGTCGCTTAATTATTATGCGTTGATCATTGAAATCTGCCGGGAATATTTTTACATCGACTCTTTAATTCTTTCTACAATAGAAGTGGTTGAGAATCCTGGCACAAAGTCAATGGTTTCGACTTTACCACCTTTAGCCATTAAAATATCGTATCCAACAATGTCTTTGGCATTGTAATCACTTCCTTTCACTAATATATCCGGTTGTAAGGCTTTTATTAATTCATAGGGGGTGTCTTCATCAAAGAATACCACTAGATCAATAAATTGCAGCGAAGCCATCAGGATAGCACGACTTTGTTCATCAACAACCGGACGTTGAGGTCCCTTTAAACGCTGCACAGAAGCATCCGTATTAAGTCCTAGTATGAGTTTTGAACCTTTGTCTTTAGCTTTAGATAAGTAGTCAATATGCCCACGGTGCACAATATCAAAGCATCCATTGGTAAAAACAATGCTTTCATTGTTTTTTGTCCATTGAGCAACAATGTCCTGTGCCTCATCACGACTTTTTATCTTATCATGGATTTTATCTAGTTGTGTCATTGCATTGATTATTTTTCGGGTTGTTAAACTGCCGATTAATTTCTTGAAAACAAGCAAAAAAATTCCTTACGTTCAAAAATAACAAAACCCCGACATCTGTCGGGGTTTCGTCATTATATTTTTACATTTCTGGTTAAATACCAAATTATCTTAAACCAGAGCGTTCGTTGCTGTATCCGGAAAGATAAAAGTTGGTTTAAATTGTTTGGCTTCTTCCAGCGTCATGTGGCAGTATGTGATGATAATCACTACATCACCAACAGCAACTTTACGGGCAGCAGCGCCATTCAGGCAGATAACTCCCGAGCCTCTTTCACCCTTAATTACATAAGTTTCAAGACGCTCTCCATTGTTGTTATTCACAACCTGAACTTTTTCATTTTCAATAATGTTTGCAGCATCCATCAAATCTTCGTCAATGGTAATACTTCCAACATAATTCAGGTTTGCTTCGGTAACCGAAACATTGTGCAACTTTGATTTTACAACCTCAACATTCATGATCCCTATAATTTGT
>JAKSBD010000713.1 GCA_022361295.1 Bacteroidales bacterium | reverse complement strand
TTTGTGCCCCGAGCAGGGTTGCTTTCTTCACCGGATTGAATGAACGCATGAGCGGCGTCGGTTTTACATCATCGTACAAGCTAACAGAGGAGCAGTGGGCCGACTCCTACCCGGAACAATTAAAGAAAAGCGGTTATTATACCGGTTTTATCGGCAAATTCGGAATTGAATACTATACATTTAAAGGAAAGGCGAAAGAAAAATTTGATTACTGGCGAGCTCACGACGGCTGGGCAAAATTCTGGCCGAAGACAGCGAAAAACTGCTCGGAATACCATGACTCGGGCGAAGATATCATAACGCCGGTGATGGGCGAAAGCATTGTGGAATTTTTAGATGCCGCTCCGAATAACAAACCATTTTGCTTGTCCGTTAGTTTTTCAGTGCCACATGGCAGTCAGATAAAAAGCATGTATCCGGGTAATCCGAAAGCAGCGGACTGCCTGATTCCGGCCAATGAATATGAGAAGTTGAAAGGACACCCTTTTTTCGACAAACTCTACCGGAATATCCGCATTCAGATATCGGCAGAAACCGCCACTGACCCCTATCAGTATATTCCTTTCGAAGTATTGAATCAGATGAAGGGACGCGGAAATAAAGTGTATAAATACGATTATAACAAGGTATCCTGTCTGGAACACCACATCCGTTATTACCAGCAGATTTCTGCCATGGATAAGGTGATTGGCGAGATGATGGAAGCATTAAAATCAAAAGGCTTAAGTAATAATACGGTGATCATTTTCGCCAGCGATCACGGGCTGTTGATGGGTGAATACGGCATGGGTGGAAAAGCCCTTCTCTATGATTTAACAGCTAAAATCCCTTGCTTTATTTACGATCCGCGTTTACCTGAACAGCAAAAAGGCATTACCGTTGATAAATTGGTTTCCAGCCTGGACATTCCTTCAACCATCCTGGATTACGCAGGGCTAAAATCACCGGAGCAAATGCAGGGTCAAAGTCTGGTGCCATTAATTACAGGAAAGGCAAAAAAATGGCGCAAGGAGCTCTTTCTGGAAAGCCTTTATACTGGTCGTAATAACCCGATATGCGAAGGAATTACAGATGGCAAATGGAAATATATCCGCATGTTCCAGATTAATAAAGGCAAGTATACCGAAGCCGATCTGGATTTCAGAAACCAAAGCGCTGATTTTGAGCAGCTATTCAACCTTGAGGAAGATCCGGAAGAGATGAACAATCTGGTGAGCACCTATGAAGGAAGCAAATTACTTAAACAATTACGAAAAAAAGCAGCCCGCTACTCGCAGGAGTTAAATGAAGAACGAACAACATATAAGACTAATACAAACATTAAGACACGTTAATTATGAATAAGATTCGAATACCCTTTATATTCATCTCTTTATACCTGTTATCAGCATGCAGTAATCTTCCGTCTGTTTCATATGAATTAGGTAATGCCCGTGTTAAAACCAGGGGAAACCAGCTTGTTGTTTCAACAGGAAGAGTTGAGCGTACATGGCAGTTAACACAGAATGGTTTATCAACTGTTGATTTTAAATCTGCAGGTGCAGCTTCTGTTTCCGATCTTGAAAAGGCGAATGCAGGGGCCGACTGGGCGTATTATGGATTAATCGATGAAACTTCAAATGCTAAACTAGTGAGTCTGACTGCTCGTCAATCAGATGATGAAGGATTTACCTCGGAGCACATCGAAATAGTGGCAGAGTTTGAATACCCGGAAGTTGAAAGTTTTATTAAATACGTGATCTGGGCCTATCCGGACGCTCCTGGAATCCGGACGCAGGTTTTTATTAAAGGTAAGGCTTCACAATACATCAATAATCCGTCTCTGAAAGTAAAGGATGATCTGCAATTTGATATCGTTTCCGGAAAAAACAAAAACAACTATGGTGCCGGGGCTCATGCCGAACGCTACATTACCACAACCCTTGACGATAAAAAATCTATTCAGGTCCATGCAAAAGGACTGGATAAAGAAAAACAATATAAGCTCGGATTTACCTGGTGGGATTTTGAAGGCCAGGGAATCAGGCAAAATGTGCGGGTAAGCAGTGTGGATGGAGAAACGGCCTTTATGCTACTGGAAGATGCCTGCTTACCAGACTTCAGCAATAAACAAGAGGCATTCGAAACGATCCTTCTGGATTTACCATCTGAAACACTGCTCGATGGAAGTTGCAGAATATACTTCGAAGGACATAAAGGAAGCATGGCCAGAGTATCGGAACTTTTCATTTTTGAAGAAGGAAATAAAAAAATCGAAATCACAAACGGTCTTCCCGAACGCATTGACGAAATCAGGCTTGATGGTCCGGAAGGACACACTCTTGTGGGCTATCTGGACTGTGGCGAGGCCATTCAGGGTGAAAAAATGATTGCAAGCGGACGCGTTGATTTTCTTCCTGTTCAGGCTGATAAATACAAGCGGAGGTACGTCGGCTATTACAATGACACACAACATCGTAACAAGCCGGAAACACCCATACTAAAAGAAGTGTACAAAACAGATAATTTAAGCGATCCAGAAGCGGTTAATTGGGCTAATCTGGTTTGTTTGAGCAATAACAACTCCGGGTATATTATGGTAAAGGAGTCGCACAAATGCGCGAACCAGTATGGGGTTGAAACTGGTGAGTTTATAACAAATATGAATGGTATACAGAATACGGGAACCTCACTCTTCCCTTCTGAGATAAGTGTGGATGAATACAAATGGTGCTGGGCATCGTGGAGCATTGCCTATACCGGTGGCAATGATGCCGGGGAACTGGCTCTGAAACAATTTGACCGTAAACGCTACCCCGTTGATCCGGCAAGGGATATTTACATACAGGCCAATACCTGGGGATCAGGACGAAACCGGGAAGCTTCAAGAGAAGAGAATGTGCTACTGGAACTGGAAACACAAAAGGAACTGGGAATTGATATTCAACAAATTGATGACGGCTGGCAAACTAAACAATGGACTTTACGAGAAGACTGGTATCCTGAAGGCTGGAAGAATGTTGTTGAAAAATCAGAAGATACCGGTGTCAGAATCGGATTATGGGCGGCCGCCATGCCAGTAACATATGAAGCCTTGAAACAGCATTACGACAGTGCAGGTTTTGAGACTTACAAGCTGGATTTTGCAAGCCTTGGCAATCATAAGAACATGGAAAAGTTGATCGGCAAGATTCGTAAATTCATTAAATACACCGACCATAAAGTCAGGGTGAATTGGGACCTGACAGAGAATGCACCGCGTTTTGGTTATTACTGGGCACGTGAATATGGTTGCATCTACCTTGAAAACAGAAAGCCAGATGCGCCAGTTAATGTGGTTTATATTCCTCACCTGGTATTACGAGATATCTGGCATGTGGCAAAGTATACCAACATTAATAAATTTCAAACCTCCATTCAAAATATTGAAATGACCAACAGAGAGGTGAGTGATGCCTACCTGCATAACCATCCTTATTCTGTTGCCGTTGGTTTGGTTGGCACGCCTTTATTCTTTCAGGAAACACACAATTACTCACAAGATGCCAGGGATCAGATTAAGCCCCTGCTTAAAACTTACAAGGCACACAGGGATGAGATGTACAACAGCTTTGTTTTTCCAATCGGTAACGAACCGGATAATAAAAGCTGGACAGGTTTCCAATGGGTAAATCCGGATAAAAACACCGGCTATTTAATGTTATTCAGGGAGCTCCATAATAAAAACGCAGAGCAAAAAATTGCACTGCGCTTTATGAATTCTTCAAACCTTAAATTAACTGATATTGAAACCGGCAAGTCCTCAGTACAACAGGTAAACGAAAATGGAGAAATTAATTTCCACATTGATGAGGCTGCGGGGTATAGATTTTACAGGTATGAGTTTTAATCCTTAAAAAACAACTCAATCACGGGAATCTCCACATTGGGTTTATTGACAGGCAGTAACAGATTTATATCTTCTTTACTGCCTGCTTCATTGCCCCATGCGCCATGCTTCTTGCCGATTTTAATCTCGGAGGCATCATGTAAGAACTGAGCATATTTGATTTTACCTGCAAAACCTTTCATCAAAAAATTTTTCATTGGATAATCCAGTAGATGTACATAAAGACGATTGGTTTCCGGATTGTAAGTCAGGATACTGTGGTTCGGCACTTCAAATTCTTCAGGCGCCTGTGTGCACCCATAAATTGACCGACCGTTGTATTTCATCCACTCGCCCATTTCTTCAAGAGCTTCATCGGCCCGATAGTCAAAGGTTCCTCTTGCAGTGAGCCCGACATTAAGCAACACATTACCGCCTTTACTCACCGACTCAATTAGTAAAACAAGAAGTTGCTTGCTATCTTTCCAGGTATGCTCATCACGGTAATATCCCCAGGAACCGGAGAAGGTCTGACAGGTTTCCCATGCCACTTTTTTACCGTTTTCTTCAGGCCATTTATCGACCTTAAATTGTTCTGGAGTAGTGAAATCCCAGCCTCCCTGGTAGTCTTTTATGTCCAGGCGGTCGTTCACTAAAATATCAGGTTGTAATTCGCGTACCATTTTCAGCAATTCAACCGAGCCCCAGTCTTCTTTTCCTTTACCGTGCTGTCCCGGATATGAGAAGTCGAGCCACAGAATATCTATCTTTCCATAGTTCATCATTAATTCACGAACCTGATTTTTCAGATATTCCCTGTAAAGGCTCATATCACGGTCTTTGTTAAGGCTTTTGTATTTTTTAGGATCCTGTGGCTTCAGCGGGTGCCTGCTGTCAATAGTAAACTCAGGATGGTGCCAGTCAATCAGGGAGTAGTAGAACCCGATACCCAGGCCTTCGGCACGAAATGCGTCAACCCATTCTTTTAAAATATCTTTCCCGTATGGGGTTGCCATCACATCGTAATCTGAATATTCCGAGTCAAACATGCTAAAGCCTTCATGGTGCTTCGCCGTAATTACCGCATACTTCATTCCTGCAGCCTTTGCTTTCTTTGCCCATTCAGCCGGATCATACAAATCCGGGTTGAAAATCTCCAAGTACTTGTGATAATCTTCTTTATCAATTTTTTCGCGCTTCATTACCCATTCGTGACGCGCTGCCTGGGCATATAGCCCCCAATGTAGAAACATGCCAAAACGAGCCTCGGTCCACCAGGCCATACGTTCAATTTTTTCCTGTTCGGTTTCGTTCCAGATCTTTTTATCCTGTGCCTGAATGCTTGATAAGATCAGGCACAAAAATAATAATATTCGCAGTCTCTTCATTTTATAATAATTAGTAACTATTTAATTTGAACCTTACTATGGAACACTCCCTCTTCCGTTGTAAGCATAAGAAAGTATGCACCGTTTGCAAGGTTTGATACATTTATTTCTTCATTGGCTGTAAACTGTCCGTTTTTGACAACCATGCCAGACATATTAATCAGCTTCCAGGTAATTTCCCCTCCATATTGTTCTACCGTCACATGAAGTAAATCATTTGCCGGTACCGGGTAAACCTTCACCGGGTATTTAAATAGATGTACATCTTCAATGCCAACCTGATCCACCCACGTATCAACGCTAGTGGTGATCGTGTATTTATTGGATGAATAAAAGCTTTCACCATAGTTATTCCTTGCCTTCACCGTATAAAACCACAATCCAGGTTTCTCTTTTGGATTAAAGGTATATGAACTGCCTGTGACTCCTTCTTTTACCAACTCATAATCGGTATACACCTTGTCGCTTCTGTAGATGTCATATTTGGCGCCAAAGGCATAGGCAAGGGATTGCTCCCATTGAATGGTCAGCTTGCCAGTAGCTATGTTTTCTGTCAATCGCACCTGGTGAGGTGCTACCGGCTTCTGATCGGTCGTTTTCACTTCCATTTCATTGGATGCATTGCTTTCGCCATAACCATTATAGGCCACGACAACCACATAATAAGTCGTATTTTCATCCAGGTGGCTCATGCGGTAACCGGATACATTTCCTGCATCCATTTCATGAGTATAGACACCGGAAGAAGTTCCGTATTTAATTTTATATCCATGTGCATCCGGCACGCTGCGCCATAAAAGGGTAGCAATACCATTCAATCGGCTTTCTGTCCGTCCGTTAGCACATACGAGAAACGGTTTACCAGGGATTTCCATTCTCGCATCAACTACTTTTGATAAACTTCCTTCTCCGGCGCTGTTCTTTCCACACACGGCGAAATACCAGGTGGTTCCGGTGCTTAAACCTTTAATGGTCGCGCCTTTGGTTTCGGTGCCACTCACTTCAAAGGTCTGGTCAAGATTTTGAGGATCTGTGCCGTAATGCACCACATAAGAATCTGCATTTTCCTTTGTCCACCACTTCAGGCTCACTTCTCCCTCATATATTTTGACATCGTAGATTCGTGAAACTGAGGGAACCACCTCTGATTCAAACCATTCTATCCGGTTTACACTATAAGGGCGGATAACAAGTTTGGAAGTACTTAATGTTTCGCTTGATTCTTCAATTTCTGATTCTAAAGTAGTGGCTCTGGCTGAGGCAATGAATGTATTGGTAACTTCTGAAGGTAATGAAATTCCTTGCACATCCAGACGGTGTGGCACATCCGATTTGTTGGTTACAATGATGTAACGTTTTCCGTTCGTACCTTTAAAAACTCCTGCAAATAATGCCGGCACACTCTTTACTGAGGTGTTTTTGTTATCAGCCTCCACCATCACATCCCCATTGATGGACGAGGCCATGCGGTAGTCACAAAGGTTTATTCCTTTATTGATGATCCGGTGTGCTTTTCCTTCAATATTCAGTTTGTACCCGCACACGAGTTCATCAACTCCCTTAAGGACAGTACCACTGTTATAGGCAGCTTCCAGCTCATTTGAATAATAATTTACAGGCTTGGCTGTAGACACGTTACTGTGCTTGCCCAATAGTTTTGTATTGGGGTTTTCAGTCATTCGCAATATGTATTCGGCCATATATATACCAGTCATCATAATATTATGTGAAGCGGTATTCCAGGTCTGGTATTCTGTAACATAGACTGGAATATCATCGCCATAGGTATCCAGTATTTTTGGATAAGATTCTGTGCCTGCAAAATACATTCCCCCAACTAACTCTTTTACTGCTTCATCCAGTGGATTTGCAGCATTTGTATTATAGGCCGCATATGAGTGCTTGGAAAAGGCGTTAAAGAATCTTGGTGAATAGTTGGCAATTCCCTTTGAAAATGTACTGATCGGATCGTCCCAACTGCTGTTTGGTGCCATGATTGCTTCTGGTAAGTAGGCTTTGATGGAATCTGCAATAGGATGCATTTTACGGGCAAAATCGGTGCCGCCGTTCCAGAAATAAGCATCCCGGTTTGGAACATGGAAATAGGGCTCGTTTACAAACTGCCACATATCTACCTCAATGTGATTGTCCTTACAGAATTTGGCAAATAAAGCAGCTTCCCATGGTGCACCAATAAAACCGGACCAGGTCACTACCAGCCGGGCATTAATATCGCCCAACCCCTGGTATAAATCGTAAACGGTTTGAGGACCTTTGGCTTCCACGCGTCGGTGGCAGGTCATGTTACCTCCATCGTATGCTCCATGCTCAATGAGTTGATCCAGATCTTCTACTTCGTAGAGGCCTATATTCATATTGAATCCATTATTGCGTGTGCCAGACATGTAACGTAACCAGCCGCCACCTATATCTTTCATAGCCTGTCTCCATTCCGGATTTTTAAAGCTCCAGCCACTGTCAGCCAAACGGCTGTTATAACCGCTCAGACCTTCGACAATTTCATGTCCGCCGGCTTCATTTACACTTAATGTGGCTATTTGCTGATTAGCATCCAGCGGAAACCGCTCATTTGCCTGCTGAACCTGCGCTTCTGTGTTATCTATCAGAGTTTGCGTTGATGAAACATCGTTCAATATGGTGATCGCATTTAACAGCAAGGCCCTATAATCATTGTACACTGCTTCTGAGTATTCTCCCAGTCCGCTTCCGATAACTGCACGGCTCAATTGCTCCTGCCCGATCACCAGTTCAGATAGTAAGTCACTTCGGCCTGTTGGGACGACATAGCCAAGGATGGATAATTCATCTATGGTCCAGTATTCCGGATTATCTGCCCCCACTCTGTTAAAGCTGAAGGTGAAATAATGTTTCGTATCAAAGCCGAAATTATCACTGACAACAGAATTTTTCAAATCTTCTGCATTCACTGCATCGCCATATACATCCCTTCCGGTCCAGGCTGAGAAATCTTCCTTTTTCACGAGAACACCGGCAGCACTTCGGGAAATGTCGCGGTAAATGCCTACCCGGTTGGCCCGGGATTCATTGGCTACTCCGCTCCCGGCATGGCTGTAATTATATCCCTTCAATACAATTTCATAACCTGTATTTGGTTCCAGATCGCAATAAAGCCCCATCAATTTATAACCGATTGAATTGCTATTGGCATTGGTCTTCATCCAGAGTCTGCCTCCTGTACTAATGCCATCTGATGCGGCATTCACGGTTATTTCTGAGGCCTGAAGCTTAGTTTCTCCACTAAGAACCGATGCTTTACTTCTATTGTTGAAATCATATCTGACCCGAAACTCCGGCAACTCCAGTAAGGTGACATACTGACCTTCTATTTCTACTTTATCAATGTACCAGTCAAATTCATCATTCGTGGTGCTCTGCCCACGGGCTGTGAGCCAAACGGAGAGATATTCATCGCCTCCAGCAGCATTAACTGTTTCCCCAGGCTCAAAGGAATCACTATGGTAGGTGTCGTAAAAGATGGTATTGGCTGTGGATTGATCTGCATTGGAATTAACCGGCTGTGCACCATTTTTAGTACAGCCTATCCGGAACAAATAGGTCTGTGACTGACCGGCCACACCTGGTTTGCTGCTTCGCTGTGTGACTGTGATTTTACTGATTTTTATGGTATTTCCGGCTTTTGGTGCCACATCCATACGCACATTGGTTTGCACATAACTGGTATTGTTATTATTCACAATGTGACTTTTATAGGCTTTTTTTCCCAGGTCATCCACAATACCAACTGCGGTTAACTTTGTGCCTCCGAATACAGTAGCAGAAGCACTGGCTATATCAGCACCACTTACTTCGCCATTTAAGTTTGTATCAAAATTATAGGTCACCTTAAAGGCATTTTGTGCAAATGCGCTCATGGTCACCATGCATAGTAATATCAGTAAACTTCGTTTCATAAAACTTTATTTTATTAATCAGCCATTTAGTCTTTTTCCAGAGTGTATCTTACGGGATTAATCGTACCATCCTCATTGAAAATCAGTCTCTCAAAACAAGCAGATCGCCTGTGAAAGTTACCATGATTCACATCACCGCGGTGATAGAATAAATAATAATCGCCTTTGAATTCTATTACAGAGGTATGGTTTGGGGCTTTAGGAGCGTCGGGTGCAAGCTCTCCCATCAGCTTGGCATATTTGGGAAGTGCCTCATCTGACATCCAGTATTTGGTTACTTTCCCAACTCTGGCCTGAAAATAATACTTTCCCTCACGTTTAAATACATGTACAGCTTCATTGACCTTCTCTTTGGATAAGCGTTTCCATTCTCCGTCTAGTTCAATCATGTTCGGTTTAAGTCGTGCACCCATAATATGTGCGCCTTCTTCACCAATATTGACCTTGTGGTCGTTTCCATAGATATAAGCCTGACCGTCATCATCCACAATTACGCAAGGATCAAAGATGGTGGTAATTTTATCTGTAACGGCAGGTTCCCACGGGCCTTCAGGCTTTTTACTTTTTGCAACGCCAATGTGTGTTTTATTGTAAGGAAAGTAAAAGTAATACCATCCATCTCTGTAGGCCACATCAGGTGCATTCATCTGTCCGCCTGCCCAATCATATTCACGGGGTTTTAATACAACCCCGTGATTAGTCCAATTGTCCAGATCTGAAGATTCAAGAACCAGGTAATCCTGCATTGTTGAAAAGTTAGTGGCATTTACCTGGTCATGTGAGCAATAAACGTAAACCTTACCTTCAAATACTTCTGCCGCCGGATCAGCTGCATATAAAAAGTCCGGAAGCGAATCTTTCAATATTGGATTCTGTGCAAATCCGATTAGCGGAAGAAATAATAATATAAGGATGAAATTCAGGGGCATATTTAAACCTCTGTTGTTAAAAGTCTTTCCCATCCTTGCGTACGAATCATTTGTCCTACCTCGCGAAATACTTTAACGTCTTCAGGGTGCATTTCTCCGGATGGAAGCGGTCCTGTATTCAGGAGCAGGTTGGCCGGATACTTGCTAGCACGTTGCAGCATCTTCACAACTTCTTCCTTTGTTTTGTGATTACCATCCTGACCTTTGGCATACCCCCACTTATTACGTTGAAGGTGGTCACAGATTTCCAATGGTTTTGGCGGAATGCCATTAGGTTTGTATTTGCGTTCAGGGGCAAGAAAGTCTTCATTACCCAAAACACCTTCCTTATAAGACACTAACATGTGCGGCTGTTTCGAATGAATTAAATCGTATAATTCCTGAAGTTTGAATTTTGCAAAGTCGCCAGACACCGGCACCTTATGCCCATCGAGCCAAATACCGCCTACATCAGGAAACATATCAAGTAACTCTTCTACTTGATTGTAAAGAAAATCAACATAAATGCTTAAATCGTGCTCATTGTCATACTTATAATATGGTTCCTTTTCATCGTATTTCGGACGGGCATTACCACCCCACTTATCGTTATTCGGGGCATGCGGATGACGCCAGTCCCGTCCATGTGAATAATATAAGTAGAAGCCTAAGCCTTTTTTGTTACATTGCTCATACAACTCGGCAATTAAATCACGTTTTGCCGGTGAATTCGTACTTTTAAAGTCGGTGTATTTTGTGTCCCACAAACAGAAACTATCATGATGACGTGTGGTAATGTTGATGTACTTCATCTCTCCTTCCAAAGCCAGGTCTGTGATAAAATCAGCATCAAACTTATCGGCGGTAAAGCGCTCAGCTAATTTAGCATATTCAGCCACATGTATTTTGTCGGCTAACTGTACCCATTCGCCTCTTTCCAATAGAGAATACAAACCATAATGGATGAACATACCGTAACGGGCATTGCGAAACCATTGGGTGGAAGCGGCTCTGGGGTCAAGTTTCCAGGCTTCTTTCATATCCTGTAAAAATGGTGGTATGTGTATTTTACTTTCGAATTTACAGGATGGCATTAATAACATGCCCGAACCGGCAAGAGCCGATAGTTTTAAAAAGTCTCTTCTGTCCATTATTTTTGTTTTTTCAATTTTCAGTAATAATATTTGTTTCTTCGATAAACCCGATAGATTCAAGAAATACCTGTGTATCATATATAGTACTCTTAAAAAAGGTTTTATCTTTCGCGTTATAGTTAAAGAAGCCATGCTTCCCACCTTCATATATTTTCAAGACACATTGGCTTCCCACTTTATCCATAACCATTTTATAGTATTCATGCATAGTAACAGGAATAAGATGATCATTAGTTCCCAGCATCAGAAGGGTCGGAGGCGCGCCCTTTCGGATGTTGTGCAAAGGTGAAAACTGATGGTATTGATCGCCAATTCGCTCATAACCATAACCTCCCGGCCCGTTATCAACCACTCCGTTAAAAACAACAAGGGCATTGGGCTGACAGCTGATGTTAAGATCTTCCTTCGGATCATCGTAACCCAAAGCCAGAGCGGTAGCCGCTGCAAGGTGACCGCCAGCCGATCCGCCAGAAGCAATTATCCGAGCTGTATCAATCTGATAATCTTCTGCATGTGCCCGTACAAAACGAATGGCTGATTTAGCATCGCTCAGGCTTGTGAACGGATCTGTACCATGCACCTTTTTAACGCGATAGTCTGCCAAAAAACAGACAACTCCTTTTTTTGTAAAATATTCAGCATGAGGACGGAATTGAGATCTGGAGCCACCATTCCAGCCGCCTCCAAAAAAGAACACCATGGCCGGATAAGCCTGTTCTTTTTTCATCTTTTTGGGTTTATGAATTTCCAGATACAATTCAGTGGTATCTACTTGTTTATATAAGATCAGTTCCTGTGCTGAGGCAGACATGCCGATGATTATACATAAGGCTGAAAGTACTTTCTTCATCTTTATTAGTTAAGATTTACATGATCTCGCTTACATACCAGTTTTCCATCAATCACTTCCAGCTCTGCCATCTGCAATACACTCTGACGATTTTTCACGGGCTGTTTAAAAATAGGCATCCCTGTCTTTTCTCCGGCATAATCGCGCCAGGGTTCCACATGGTAAAAAATAAAAGCCCTGTTGTTTTTTACAACGACACTGCAATGACGGGCCATGGTGTTGTCGAGTTTACGCTCACCTCCCTGTTCAAGAATGGTTCCCTGAAAATTCCAATGCTCCCCATCGTCTGATGAATACACAAAAAGACCTTTATGCGGATCGGTGATTAACCAGTCTTTTCCCTTCCATGTAAACATATATGGGGCTTCTTCAAAGCCAGATCCTGTTACGGATTGATTGAACACATCACTTTTTGAGAAACCTCTGTCTTCCCAGTGTTTCATGTCTTTTGAGACACGATGATACAGTTCGTTTTTTTTCTGACCTTTCTTTTTGCCTTTAAACCAAACATGAAAAAGATCGTCTTTTTGATAAACGGCAGCATCGATTGTGTTCATAGTAGTGTCGTGCATCACCTCTACTTTTTTCCAGCCATTGACCGGGTCACTTTCTGGTGCCTTGTAATGGACAATGCGGCCCGGACTTCCGCCCCAAGGATTTTTTACCGCATCGATGTCAGGCTTCCAGGTGACAAACATATGCAGAGTATCCTGATGACTGATTATAGCTGGTGCCCAGAAGGTTGCATTCGCATCTTTTGAGCCACCGACTCCGTCAAACTTGCAATAGCCTTTAAACGACCAGTTCATCAAATCAGGTGAACTGATTACGCCAATTGGCGTGGCCACGAAGTTGTCCTGAATAGTGCTTCGGCGTGAAGTATAATAAATATAGTACTGTCCGTCGCTTTCATTTTTTACAATCTCCGGGTCACAGCTCCCGTGATAAGCAGGATCGATAAATAAAGGGGCAGGTGCCACCTTCGCTTTCATTTCATCCGGCCCTGGTGTGGCGTATTCTTTGACTTTTGCCCGGATAATTAATTCGCCTTTATCATCTGTGTAAACATCAAGCGGTACGATAGTAGTTCCTCGCTGGTTGATGGTATAGGCAGTATGCGCCAGGTTGCGGAATTCAATGCTTTCTGCCGGTACCGGAGGTAAGTTGGCATTGAAAAATGCGGTACACCACCATTTGCCGTCTTTGGTTTTGAAGGGTGTACCATGCCCCAGAAAGCGTCCGGTAAACTTTCGTTCACTGTAAGGACCTTCAATTTTATCTGCAACTGCATAGTACAGATTATAAGATCCTTTTCGCATCTTGCCGGTTGACCATCCGGTGCCAAACAGCACATATTTTCCTTCAATCTTCATCAACAGACAGCCTTCGTGCCCCATATTCTTTAATTGTCCGCTCGGACCAATCTTAATTTCTTTTCCTTCGAATCCGCTAAGGTCACTCTTTACCTTTGCAATCTTTGTGGCCCCCCAGACCATCCATAATGAACCATCATCATCTTTAAATAAGGACGGGTCGTGACGGTGTCCGATTTTAGCGCCCATAGGGTTTTCCCAAGGTCCTTTAACCTCAGCACCCTGTGTCAATGAAAAATTGGCACCTTTTGCCGGCACGGGACTCGTATGTACCAGTGCCCATCGATTACCCAACCAATGCAGTTCAGGTGCCCATAAACGCCACTTACTCTCATCAGTTTTTTTGAACTTATCTGGTTTTGCCGTGACCCATATACCGTCCTTAAGGTCGAAAGGCCGTTCCAGATCTTCCCATTCTATCAGGTCTTTACTGCGCCAAACACCGGCTTTCCACCCCACGTAAGAATCGCGTCCCAAACCCAGGTTATACGGATCCCCTGCTTCCCTTGCTTCATCAGGTAATGGCGTGGTTCCGGTTAAGTAGTAATGATTATCTGGTCCGAGGACGATGTAGGGATCCCGAATCCAGCCATCTTTAATTAATAAGGCTCGGTCGTGTTTTTTCAGCCCCTTTTTAATGATCTTAGCTGCATCGGGCTTCGCAATGGAAGGTACGTTTTCCCATGCGGTCACGGGTCGTGCAGTATATTCTTTGATCACTTTGATCTCCTCTTTACTATAAGGTGTGCCGTCTTTTCTGAACACATCATGAAACCAGGGGTCGGGTTCGCTATTGTATTTCTTTTTCCAGGAATTCCAAGGATAAATGGTTTGTGATTTGCCATCGAACAAGCCCCAGTTATAAGCACCTACCCGATGTTCGTTAAACATTGGCAAATGCGTTTCAAACTTTGAATTCGCACCACGCGCCATGTATTCCGTGCACAATAAAGGACGTTTATACTTCTTCAGGCCTTCAATCATTTTTAAGGTCTTTTCTGCATTGGCGTATGAATGAAAAGAAATAATGTCTGATTGTTCCAGACTCAGTTTTTCAATGTCGTCCGGATTCTCCAGCCAGTTTGGCCCTCCCCAAACAGCTGCAGTAAGGGGTTGTGAAGGATTAACTTCACGCACCCAACGGAATGTTTTCTCCAATAGCTGGGTTGCTCTTTTCTTTTTTAGTTGCTTATCCAGATCAGGTTCTTTTGATCCACCACCAAAGTTGCCGACATTGGCATTGTCAGGCTCGTTGAACAGATCCCATATAATGACACGCCTATCATCTTTATAACGTCTGACCACTGCCTGTACATACACTTTTAATTCATCTTGCTTCTTTTCATCATCCAAAATAATTCGCCCTGGTGACTGAATCCAGCCTGAGTTATGAACTCTTGGAGTCGGTTCGGGCTGCTTACCGGCCTTTGGATATGGATTCCAAACTCCATCAAAGATGACAAACATGGTAAGAATTCCGTTTCTGTCTGCGATTTCAAGGTATTGATCAACCCTTTGAAAAAAGCCTTCCGGATCTTGTTTCCATGCAAGATCATGCAAAAATACGCGCATGGTATTCATGCCAATTTCAATGGATTTTCGCAATTCAAATTCGATGCGTTGAGGATCAAAAGTATCTTCCTGCCACATCTCCAACTGATTAATGGCAGATGCCGGTACATAATTAGCACCAACCAGGTAGGGCGTTTGATCGTACCAATTATTGATACGTTCATTTGACCAACGTGCAGAAACCGATTGGGCGCTCGCATCCAATCCTACTAAAATAAAGAGTCCCAGTGTAATGTATAATGTTCTCAAATTCATTTCTTGGATTTTAGATTTCATCACTACTTAAATTCTATGTTTTTATGCGGTGGCAGGCTGTAAAGTGATTTCCCGTTTGTATTGACAAAGGCCTTAATGGCATATGTCCGGCCTCTTTTCAGCTTGTCCTTTGGAACCTGCAATGTGAATTCCCCTCGCGTTGCGTCATTGGTTCTATATACATCTTCCTCTACGTTGAGATATGAAATATCACTCACGGCCACACCATAGTATACATCACCATCAAGCTTCACATTTGAAAATTTCACTTTTACTTCCCAGGCTTCTGCCAATTCACTAATCGATTGTATATCAATGTTAATTTGCTTATTTCGCTTAATTACAGTTGCTACATTTGGGTAGAAATTACACTCACCAGCGGTATTATATGACTTCACGGTGTAGTAATAGTTATCACTTGCACTTGCGGTTTTATCCAGGTAGCTGCTTCCTTCAACACCTTCTGCCAGCACTTCAAATTCGTGGAGTTTACGGCCCCTGTACAGACGGTATTTTACACCGGGGTTAATAGTATCCTGTGTGATCCATTCCAGCACAATATGTCCGCTTGCCGTTTCTTTTGCCGAGATGTTTCTTGGCGGATAAGGAAGGTGCTTTTTACAGCTTACGGTCTTAAATTCTGACTTTGCTCCTGTTCCTAATCCATTATAGCCAGCCACTGAAATATTATAATTCACATTGTATTTCAGTCCTTCAATCCGATATCCAAAAACATTTTTCGCATCATATGCCTTCGTCTTTTTTCCGTCATTGACATAAACCATGTAACCGTCTGCATTGGCGACACTCTTCCACATTATCGTAATCGTTGTATCCCTTTTTGCCACCTTGAATATGGCAGGTTTTGAAGGTGTGATCATACTTCGTTTAAGCACTTGACTTTTTTCACTTTCACCTTCCTTATTAATCGCTTTTACAGTGAAATAATAGCTTCCTCCTTTGGAAAGGCCTTTTACAATCGTATTGCATTCATCGGCATTGTTAAGCCGAATCTGGTGATCCGGTTTTTCAGGATCGGTTCCGTATGAAACCAGGTAGCCGTCCGCAATATCCCTTTTCCACCAACTCAATTCAACACCTTCTTTAGCAACCCGACTTTTATATATACGGGTCGCACTTGGAGCATACTTATCTGGTGACACCCAGCTTAGAAGCGTTACAGAGTGCGGTTGGATGGTGATTTTATCAGCCTTAATGCCTTCTGCATGCACCGGAATGTTATTATTTTCAGCCTCT
>JAKSBD010000710.1 GCA_022361295.1 Bacteroidales bacterium | reverse complement strand
AGGTGATCAATACCGGTGAAAGCCGCACTGTTAAAGACTGGTGGGTGTCCATGCAAAATGAGGAGGAAGAGGATGAAACCTATGGTATGATACGTTTCTGGAATCCACCTGTTAGCTGGAAACCGGTAGCTGGCGATCAGTTTTTTGGTAAATACCTGAAATCGGCTGTATACAAGCGCAAGGGAAGTGGAGAAGGCTATGTTAACTGGAACGCCCGTTTGAGCGAACCGGGTATGTATGAAGTGTTTGCTTATGTGCCCAATGTAACAACCCGCTTCAGGCGTCGGCGTGATTCAAACAATAAAGATGTGAACTATAACTTCACTGTATACCATGATGATGGGGAAGAGGAAGTTAAAGTGCTGGTTAATAATGATAATAATGGCTGGATGTACCTGGGAGAATATTACTTTTCAGATGGTGCAGCCAATATAAAACTATCTGACGTGACTAATAATGAATATGTTATTGGTGATGCAGTTAAATGGGTAAAAAAATAACTTGACAATAATATCTAATTCATGAAGAAGATACTTTTTACGTTGGTAATGATGCTGTTTGCCGGTCTGTCGCAGTTGGAAGCACAACGCCTGATGACCCTTTCGCAATCGGTGGAAGAAGCCTTAAAGAACAGTCCGCAAATTGTGCGTACCCGTCTGGGACTGGAGCGTACCCGGGAGCTGTTAAATGCACAACGGGCGGCTTTACGTTCTAATTTCAGATTAAACCTTAATCCTTACGTCTACTCTAACAACAGGCAATACGATGAGTTTAACCAGCAATGGTTTACCTCAGAAAGTACGCAGAGTAACGGAACCTTAAGTATCACACAGCCTGTAATATGGACCGATGGTACCATATCCCTGGATAATACCTTTGGGTATCGTGATAACTACAGTACATCATCGGCTAACTCATTTGAGGGATTCAGTAATAACCTGCGTCTTTCTATTGATCAGCCCTTATTTACATATAACCGCACTAAAATGACGCTGAAGGAGCTGGAGTTTGATCATGAGAATGCCAAGCTTAACTATGCCCTCGAAGCTTTGAATGTGGAACAACAAATAACCCAGTACTTCTATCAGATTTATCAGAAGCAGATGGAGCTGATTACATCACGCGAAGAATGGGATAACCGTAAGAAGAGTTTTGAGATTATCAGCAATAAGGTTGAGGCCGGATTAACTGCTAAAGAAGAAATGCTTCAGGCTGAACTGGATATGATGACAAGTCAGTCAACCGTGCAAAACAATGAAGTTGAACTGGAGAATATTAAAGATAACTTCAAGCAGATGTTAGGCTTACCATTATCTGAAGAGTTAATGGTCATTGCAGAAGTGTCTGTTTTACCGGTTGATATTGACCTGAGCATGGCAACCAATTTTGCACTGGCTAATCGCATGGAGATACGTCAGCGTCAGATTGATATTGAAACAGGTAAGTTTGAATTAATAAAGACCAACGCCACCAACGAGTTCAAAGGTAATTTTAATGTTTCGGTGGGTTTATTTGGAGAGAATGAAAAGCTGGGTAATATTTACGACAATCCTACTGATAACGAAGATTTGAGGTTCAGTCTTGAAGTGCCCTTATTTGACTGGGGCGAAAAGAAAGCACGTATGCGTGCTGCTGAGGCTTCCTTAAAAACCAGTGAGTATAACCTGCAGGATGAGCAAAAAAGTATTCGCCTGGATATTCGAAAAATTGATCGCAGCATTAAAAATACACTTATACAGATTGATATTGCCCGTAAAAATGAGGAAAACGCCCAGCTTACCTACGAGATCAACCTGGAGAAGTATCGCAATGGTGACCTGACCAGTATGGATTTGAACCTGTTTCAAAATCAGCTGACACAAAAGAAAAATGCCTTAACCACTGCATTGATCAATTATAAGTTAGAATTGCTGAATATGAAGCTGCAAACGCTTTATGACTTTGAACTGCAGCGCAGCATTATTGATGATGTGATGAAATATGAAATGATACAGTAAGACCCAAATACTAACCGAAAATAAAAGATGACAACCATGATACTTCATAAACAAACAATAAATTTCTCAAAGCTTCTGGTCTTTTCGCTAGGCCTTTTCTCTATTATTTCATGTCAGAATGAAGCGACCAGTTTTAATACAGATGTGGCGGTTAATGTATCTGTTGAAGAAGTCAAGAAGAAGCCTATTGAGCAAACACTCATTACCACAGGTTCGATAAAACCTGAGTTTGAAGTCAACCTGAAAACGGAACTGGCTGCACAATATTACCTGCAAAAGAACCCGCGTACCGGTAAGCCTTTTAAAATGGGTGACCATGTTAAAAAGAATGAGCTTGTAATTTTGCTGGAGGACCAGGAATATACTAACAATGCCAATTTGCCCGGGGCAGAGCTGGATATGGAAATATCAGAGATGGAATATGAAAAGCAACAGGCGTTGTATGAAAAGGGTGGTGTAACTAAAAGGGAGTTGGTCAACTCTGAGAAAACCCTGTTGACCTCCAAGCAGACCTATGAAAATGCCGAGCTAAGCATTGAAAAGTTAAGTGTGCGTGCCCCTTTTAACGGCATCATCACCGACTTACCATATTTCTCGCCGGGTATCCGTGTAGACAACGGTCAGGAAGTACTTAGCATGATGAACTATTCAACCATGCTGATGGATTTGAGTATGCCTGAAAACCTTTTGGGCCAGGTTGAAATCAACCAGCAGGCCAATATCATGAATTATGCTTTACCCAATGATACCTTGAAAGGGCGTATAACCGAGCTTTCGCCTGCCATTGATATGGAAGCACGTACATTTAAAGGGCGTTTGAAAGTTAATAATCCTGAAGAACTGCTGAAGCCCGGAATGTTTGTAAAAGCTGAAATTGTGGTTGATCAGCGCGACAGTGCTTTGGTTATCCCTAAAGATGTTGTACTAACTGAAGGTAACAGAAAAGTGGTGTTTGTAGCTAAAAACTCAGCTGCTCAAAAACGCTATATCCGCACTGGTATTGAAACATTGACAGAAGTTGAAGTGCTTGAAGGGATTAAGCCTGACGAACGATTGATTATCAAAGGCTTTGAAACGCTTAAAGATCGTTCAAAAGTTAAGGTGGTAAAGTAGTAATAACCCAGATTGTTGATTTGGTTATTTGTTGATTAATTGTGTGCCTATTCTTTGCATCATCAATCCGACAGCATCAATCCAACATCATAAATCATACATCAAAATATGAAAGCAATCTCACGCTTTTCAGTTAATTATCCGGTTACGGTACTGATGATTGTCCTGGGCATCATCTTACTGGGGGCTATTTCGCTATCGCGTTTAGGAACCGACTTATTTCCTGATTTACAGAATCCAAGAATATATGCCGAAGTTGTATCAGGTGAGCGTTCACCTGAAGAAATAGAAAAACGCTTTGTTGAGCAGGTTGAAGCCCTGGCAGTGCGACAAAGTGGAGTGCTTAATGTGTCATCGGTGAGCCGTGTAGGATCGGCTATTGTAACGGTTGAATATGACTGGGGAAAGGATATTGATGAAGCATTTCTAGATTTGCAGAAAGCACTGACACCTGTCAGTCAGGATGAAGATGTGGAAGAATTAAATATCACACGTTTTGACCCTAATGCATCGGCTGTTATAAAAGCTGCCTTTAGCAATGACGACATTACCGATATGAACAGCCTGCGTAAAGTGGCTGAAAACTATATTCGTAACGAGTTAATCCGGATTGAAGGAGTGGCCGATATCCGTATTTCGGGTGAAGAGACAGCCGAGGTAATGGTGGTAGCCGATCCGCAACTATTAAGTGCCAATGGCTTAACAAGCTCTTCTCTTTTGAATTCCATTACGAGCTTTAACCAGAACGTATCAGGCGGTTCAATAGAGGAAATGGGGCAACGATACATTATTAAGGGCTTGAGCTCCTTAACGCAAATACATGATGTTGAGAACCTGGTTGTGAAATTGAATCAGCCATCGGCAGATGAAACAGCTTTATCATCGTCATCGCAGGAAACATCACCCGTATTGCTAAAGGATGTTGCAAGTGTGAAATTGCAAAATCGCGAACCGGAAAGCATTGTACGTTTAAATGGTCAGCGTTGCCTGGGAATATCTATTTACAAGGAAACACGCTATAATACCGTTGCTGCCGTTGAAAAGCTGGAAGAGGCCTTTGTGGGTATTCAGCAACGACTTCCTGGTTACAAATTGCAGGTGGTGAATAACCAGGGTGCATTTATACAAAGTGCCATAGGTGAAGTTCAGGAGAGTGCTTTATATGGTATTATCCTGGCGATATTTGTATTGTTTATCTTTTTACGTCGCTTTGGTGTTACACTGATTGTTAGCCTGGCTATTCCGGTTTCAATTATCGCTACGTTCAACCTGATGTATTTCAATGGGCTGACACTTAATATCATGACGCTTGGCGGATTGGCTCTGGGAGCGGGTATGCTGGTTGATAATGCCATTGTGGTGGTCGAAAATATTGTACGGAAGATTGAGGAAGGTATTCCCGTTAAGCAGGCTGCCATTGAAGGCACATCAGAAGTTGGTGGTGCATTAACGGCATCGACCCTAACCACCATTGTGGTATTTCTTCCCATTGTTTATCTGCACGGTGCATCGGGCGAGTTATTTAAGGATCAGGCATGGACGGTGGCTTTTTCATTGTTGTCATCCTTAGTGGTTGCCTTACTGGTTATTCCCGTATTAAGCAAATATGTATTCAAAAACAGCCAAACCAATGTCACCACAGAACGCAAGGAGACAGGTTTTAAAGCCTACCACACGTTTCTGACGGCGATGCTTGAAAAAAGAGCTTTGGTTCTGGTAGGAGCTGTGCTTGTGATTGGACTAACGGCCTTAATAGTGCCGCGTGTTGGTAGTGAGTTTATGCCTGAAGTTCAGTCAAATGAGATTACCGTCGAAACGGTCTTTCCCGCTGGTACGGCATTAAGCAGAACCGATGCAACGCTGAGTCAGATGGAGCAAATGGTGATTGATGCCTTTGGCGATAAGCTTAAATGGATATATACCCATGCCGGTCCCGAGTCATCGGGCGAAAGCGTATCAACATCAGAGCAGGGTGAAAATACCGGGTATATTAAATTGGTATTGAAGGATGATGTCAATGCTTCATTTGCTGAACTAGTAACGGTTTTAAATAATCTTTACGGAGGTGTAAAGGATTTGGAAATGCGTTTTGTGCAGGAACAATCTGCTATTCAAACCTTATTAGGTACCGATGAGGCGCCCCTGGTCATCGAAATAGAGGATAATAATGTGGATAACCTGGAGGAGTCGGCTCTTATTTTAGCAGAAGCCATTCGCCAGAATCCTGAGATCTACAATGTCAAGAGTTCCTTTGAAGACGGGGCACCTGAAGTGAATGTGGTCATTGATCGTGTAAGGGCAGGTATCTTCAACCTTGATGTATCAACCATCATGTCTAACCTTTCGGATTACCTGTCAAAAAAGGATGGTGGCAGTATGGAATTAAAAGGTGACCTGACGGATATTAAGCTGGAAACACCTGATGTTCGCCTGGAAGAGCTGGCGGATTTAAAGATATCACAGGGTGAAAAAGATGTATTGTTATCAGAGGTATCTACCATATCGGTGGGCAGAGCACCACGTGAAGTATTGCGTAATAATCAGAAGCGCGTTATACGCTTAAGTGCCATGGTGGCCGATGATCGTCCGTTTGATCACTTTGTGGCTGATTTGGAGCAGTCGATTGAGCAATTGAATATTACGCCCACATCCACTGTTAAAATTCTTGGAGAGGAAGAAAAGCGTAAGGATGCTTTTGGTAATCTGCAATTTGCCTTGATCCTGTCCATTATATTGGTGTATATGGTTATGGCTTCGCAGTTTGAATCACTGCTGCATCCGTTTACCATTCTCTTAACCATCCCGCTGGCCGGTGTGGGAGCTGTCTGGGCTTTTTACATGCTGGGGCATACCTTTAACATTATGGCTTACATTGGTATAGTTATGCTGGCTGGTATTGCGGTAAACGATTCCATTATTCTGGTGGATGCCATTAATCAATACAAAAAAGCGGGTTTAAAACTCAAAGAGGCGATTGTAGCAGCTGGTCAGCAGCGTGTACGCCCTATCTTAATGACGAGTTTAACAACCATTTTGGCGCTGGTGCCATTAACCTTTGGATTTGGGGATAGTGCGTCATTACGCGCCCCAATGGCCATTGCTGTTATTGGCGGGCTTGTTACTTCAACCTTATTGACATTGGTGGTTATCCCTTGTGTTTACTATGTGTTTGACCGCTTGTTTAATTCAACCAAATAGCATTTGAGTATGAGAGAATTGATTAACCGCAAGGTACTCGTCAGTATGTTATTTGTAGCCTTAACAATGCTTGGGGTGATTTCGTATCAGCAATTATCATTTGAGCTGATACCAAATACGGAATACCCATTGCTTTTTGTGCGTGTACAAGCAACATCTGAACTGGATCCAAAGCATATGGAGCAGGAGGGTGTTATTCCTGTTGAAGGCCTGGTGAGTACTCTTGAGGGCATCGAAAAAATAGAAACACGGATTGGTCCCGGACAGGCCATGATATTTGTTTACCTGAGCAGAAGCGCCGACATCAAATACAGTTATCTGAAGCTGGTAGAGAAGATTGAAGGAGCCTCCAATGTATTGCCCGAAAACATAATGGCCCAGGTATTTAAGGCCGATGTAGAGCAAATGAATAGTCAGTTTATGACCATTCAGATGCGCGGTGAAGGAGGGGTTGACCGTATCCGGAATATATTTGAGCAGGACATTAAAGCGATGCTGGAGAGTGTGGATGGCGTTTCGTCTATTCAGGTTTCCGGTGGTCGTCAAAAATCAGTCGAGATAATTTGTCGTCAGGATGTGCTGGATAGCTATGGCCTTACGTCCGGCCGTATCCGCCAGCTTATTTCATCGGGCCAAAATGAGAAAGTATTTGCCGGCACAGTTGTGGATGGCCAAATGGAATACTATGTCACTGCCGAAGCCGATTACAACCACATCAGCGATGTTGAAAATATTGTGGTCAAGTCGGAGGGACCCGTTCTTTTAAAAGATGTGGCACAGGTTAACCTCAGTGTAAAGGAAGAGGATTCATACAGCCGCGTCAACGGTATGGAGTCAGTATCTATTTCTGTGGCTAAAGATGCCCAGGTGAATATGATTGAACTGTCTGACAATATCATAAAGCTAATTGATGAAATTAATGAGGAATATCAGTCCAAGGCCATTGAATTATCGGTGATTACCAATCAGGCCGAAACCATGGAAAGTAACCTGGACTCTATTATTGAGCTGGCATTCATAGGTGGTATACTTGCTATTTTTGTATTGTGGATATTCCTCAACAATATTCCATTGGTAGGTATGGTGATGTTATCGGTGCCTTTATCGGTTTATGGAGCTTTTAATTTCTTTTTTGCCTCAGATATCTCCATCAATATGCTAACGCTGGTGGGGCTGGCCCTGGCCATTGGTATGTTGCTCGACAACAGTGTGGTGGTCATGGAGAATATTTATCGTGTGGCATCATCAGGCAGGTATAAGGGAGAAGAAAGTGTTGTGAGGGGTACCAGGGAAGTCTGGCGCTCTGTGATGGCAGCAACCTTGACAACCATATCTGTTTTCCTGCCTTTTGTCTTCTCAGAAGAGATGTTGTTGCGCGAAGTGGCTAAACACATCAGTGTATCCATTGTATCTACGCTGTTAGTGTCTTTGCTGGTGGCCCTGATTCTTATTCCGATGTTGTCACACCTGTTTTTATCGGGTATTGTACGTCATCGTATTGATGCACTTGAAAAACTGGACTTGCACAATAAGCTGGTGCAATACTATATATTGCTGCTGAAGGCAACGTTGCGACGACCGGCTGCCACCATTATCGGGATTATGTTTGTCTTTTTTGTGGTACTTATCCTGAGCCTTGGTCTGAGCATGACCTCACAGGAAGAGGTGGAAACCACCGAATTCAATATTAGTGTTGAGATGTCAGCAGGTTCCATGCTGTCTAATACCGATAAAGTGGTACGCGAAATTGAGAGTCGCCTGGAGGATATTGAAGAAAAAGAGGATGTGGTGGCCCAGGTATACGAAGACGAGGCAACCGTTTCGGTTATTCTGAAAGACGACTATAAGCAGATTGCCAAACGCTCTATCCCGGAAATACGATCTGATATACAGGAGCGCATCAGTGAGGTTGAAGGTGGAGAGATCAGTTTATCACAAAGCTCAACATCTGCAATGGGTGGGTCAGGAGGCTTTGGTTCCAACCCTGGCCTGGGCATGATGATGTTTCTTGGTCTGGGCGAGCAGGAAGAAAAAGTAGTGATAAAAGGCGAGGATTACGATCAGATGCTGCTGGTGGCCAATGATATTAAGTATTACCTTGAGAATAATATTGACAACCTTGAACGCGCAAGGATTTCAACGTCCAATAAGCGTCCTGAAATTCATCTGGGAATGGATGCCTATTTGATGGGATTATTTAATATTTCGCCATCAAATGTTGTATCCGAGTTATTCACCTTCCGTTCTGAAGTGAGTTCAGGAGGGCAGTTAAAGGTCAATAACGAGACCTATGACATCATTATGAAGACGGTTGATGATGATCAGTTGGATGAAATTCCACCTAAAACAATGGAGGATTTGCAGAAGCTGAATATAACTAATAATCAGGGTGCCATAGTACCATTGCGCGATTTCTCAGAGATAAATTATGCCTAGGGCCGGACGGAAATCAACCGTGTTGACCAGGAGAAACAGATTGAAGTGACTTATCGTTTTTCTGATGAAGTTAATAATTCAACAACATTGCTTGAAGATGCCCGTCTGCAGGTGGATGAGATGGTGGCGTCCATTCCCGTGTCGTCAAAAGTATCTTTAAAAGTGGTGCATGAAGAAAACATGTTTGCCGAGTTTAAATTTTTAGGCCTAATAGGTCTTCTCCTTGTCTTTATGATACTGGCCTCGGTTTTTGAGTCCCTGACAGCGCCAATTGTTATGCTGTTTTCGGTTCCATTGGCTGCCATTGGTTCTCTGTTGGCACTTGTGCTGACAGGTAATTCATTGCTTAACTTCAACACCTTTATCGGATTTCTGATTCTGTTGGGTGTAGTAGTCAACAATGGAATACTGCTGATTGACTATTCGCGACAGTTGCGGCGAGAAGGTTTTAATCACTCCCGCGCTCTAATGTATGCAGGAATTTCGCGTATACGACCCATTACCATTACCGCTATAACAACCATAATTGCCATGCTGCCACTTGCCATGGGTAAATCGGAATACGTGGGTGTTCTTGGTGCTCCCTTTGCAATTACAGTCGTTGGCGGTTTGAGCTTTAGTACTTTGCTTACTTTGGTATTTATGCCAACGTTCGCCTTTGGTATGGACTCGGCGTTAAACTGGATCAGAAGCCTGCATATAGGACTGCGTTTATTAATTGTCCTTAGCTGGATAGGAGGGAATGCTCTTGTTTACTTTTACTCCGACTCATCATTTGCCTGGCAATTGCTTTATGGTGTTTTGATTATCAGTGGAGTACCTGCCGTTGTTTACTTCATTAAATCATCCTTACGAATGGCCAATGCGGGCCTTGTGGGGCAGGACGAAGAAGTTAATATTACCATTCGCAACCTGGTGAAAGTATATGACAGAGACAGCCGCTTTATACGTGAGTTTAAATCTCGTCGCAATAAGCAAAAGCAAATAGAAGAAGCCAAACAGTTCTCCCGTAAGAAGTTTATTAAGCAGTTTGTATGGCAATTACCTTTACTGGGTTTTGCTATTTATTACACCTGGTGGTACCTTGATTCGGAGATTTGGGGGATGCTGTTTACCATATTCAACTTTTTCCTGTTCATGCGCCTGTTTGATGATTGGTTCTTAACGCCGGTTAAAGATCAGGATGGTAACGGACGACGTACTCTTCGTTTTAGAAGAATGATAAGGTTGTTTTATCCGCTTGCCGGCATGGTATTATATGTCTTACGGTGGGATGAATTGCCATTGGCTATCATAGTTGGCGCTTTGTGGTATCTGCTTT
>JAKSBD010000633.1 GCA_022361295.1 Bacteroidales bacterium | reverse complement strand
TTGAAAGATAAAGGCTATGCGACTGCTCAATTTGGTAAAAGCCACGTAGGCGATCGTAATGAGCACCTGCCGACCGTTCACGGTTTTGATGAGTTCTTTGGTGTGCTTTATCACCTTAATATGATGAATCAGCCAGAGCAACCTGAATTTCCAAAAGATCCAAATTATGCAGGCCGACCTCGTAACGTGCTATATACAAAAGCCAGCGATGTAGATGATCCGACTGTAGACCCACGCTTTGGGAAAGTAGGAAAACAAACTATTGAAGATCGGGGAACACTCTTTGCTGAGCGGCAGGAGACCTTCGATGATGAGGTATTGGAAATATCTATCGATTGGTTAGAACGCACCCAAAAAGAAGGTGATCCGTTTTTCCTTTGGTTCTGCCCAACCCGTATGCACCAGGAGATTTTTGTGAGTGATGAGTGGGCCGGTAAAAGTGGTCATGGCAAATACTCAGATGGTTTACTGCATATGGACTACCTGATTGGTGAATTGTTAAATAAGCTTGATGAAATGGGTGTAGCAGAAAACACCATTGTTTTATTTACATCTGATAATGGCGTTAACTTATCGCATTGGCCAAGTGCCGGAGCTGCTAGCTTCAGGGGTGAAAAAGGAACAACATGGGATGGTGGACACCGCGTGCCAATGTTGGTTCGCTGGCCTGGTAAAGTGCCGGCAGGAGCATACAGCGGTGAGTTGTTTACTTGCGAAGACTGGTTGCCAACCATTATGGCGGCAGTTGGAGAAGACAATATTGTAGAAGAGCTAAAAGAAGGAAAGAAAGTGAATGGCAAGGAGTATAAAGTTCATATTGATGGCTACAACCAAATGGATGTACTAACCAAAAACGGCAAATCTAATCGTCGTGAGTTTTTCTACTTCGGTGAGAACGACCTAAATGCCATTCGTGTTGATCAATGGAAAATACACCTGGCAACCAAAGACGAGTGGTTACAGGGGCGTGAAGAGTTGCCGGCAGGTATGCTTATTGATATAAAAGCTGATCCATATGAAAGATCTATTGACGCACCTGGTCATTTTTTATGGATGAAAGAGAAAACATGGGTATTACCTCAGATTGTTGGTCCTATTGTTAAGTTTGGAAAGAGTCTGGAAGAATTTCCTCCCCGTCAGTCTGGTGCAGGCCTTGGTGTAAGCGCCATCATGCAACAAATAGAAAGGGCTTCTCAAAAAGCAAATGATTAATAGAGCTAATTATTACAAAAAGGAGGCTGTCTCAAAAGTAGTTTTGGGACAGCCTTTGTGTATTTTTAAAATTGATCGTTGAATCTATGTTTTGCAACCTTAGTGTGAAGCACAAAATTTTAGAGCCTCTTTATTGTACTAAGGGAATCACCTATTTATTGTTCTTTCGTTTTCCCCTCAGAAATACAAGTGGTATTATAATCAATTTTGAGGTGTAAAATTAGTTATCCTCAAAAATAATATCATGAAAAAATTAGCTTATTTAACCGTAATGGCATTGATGGTGTCAACGGTCTGTCAATCTCAATCAAGTTGTGCTGATAAAGCAAAAAGGGCGCAAGCCATATCAGAATTAGTTGCTAAACAGGATGATCCGGTTATAACAGTAGCTCCCAGTCTGGAGATAGGCCAATTAGGCGATTATTACGATGCAAAAGCAGTTGGCACATTAGCCTATGAGTGGGGTTATGCTTTAGTGCGTATGGAACAAGCCATGCGCGAATATACCGATGTGCCAGTTCCCAAACCACGCACCAGCTATCGTGCTCCTTTAAATGAAATAGGTTGGGCTACTCGCTTACCAAATGCAGGTGATAAAGATATGCCTACAGCCAATAACGATACTTATTACATGAGCGCTGTAGTTGATCTTACGGAACCCTACATCCTTGAAACGCCTGATACTGACGGTCGGTACTATGTAGTAAATGTATTTGACATGTATCATACTTTACAAGAGTATATAGGTAAACGTAATACCGGCACCAAAGCACAAAAAGTAGCGTTGATACCTCCCGGATGGACAGGGAAATTACCTCAGGATGTAACCAAAACAGTACAGGCTAATACCAATAAGGTTTGGCTGTGGGGACGAATCCATGTTTTGGAGGGTGAAGATGTTTCAAAAGTTCATGCTTTGCAAGAACAATTTGAGCTTAAAACATTAAGTGAACTTAATGGTCAAAAGACAAATAAAACAGCATCGTTACCTCCAATGCCTAAATATGAAGTTTCTGATTCACTTCGGTTTTATCGTTACCTGGCATTTGCAATGGGACAAAATGAAATGTTGGACGAAGACAAATCACTGGTAGGGCAAATGGAACGAATTGGAATTACACCGGGAAAGTTTGATGAAGCATCTCTAAATGCGGCGCAAATAAAAGGACTAAAAGAGGCCGCTCTGGAAGGACCAATTGCCATTTTGGCAACCATGTTTTCACAAACCACCACTGTTAATGGCTGGAATGTGGCAACTAAGTTAGATAATTATGGCTACGATTATGGTTTTAGGTCGCATGTAGCAGGACCTTATTTAGGAGGTCAGGGAGAGCGCGAAGCCATGTATCCGATTCGTTTTATCGATAGCAATAATGAGCCTTTTGCCGGTGTTAATAGTTACCGGATAAAGTTTGACGAAGAACCTCCTGTTAATGCATTCTGGTCGTTAACACTTTATGATGCCTCCAATAAACTCTTTGTTGATAATGAGTTAAACCGATACAAATTCAGCGGTGAGTCTAAAGGTTTAAAATACAATGAAGATGGATCATTTGAAATACTGATTCAAAACGAAAAGCCGGAAAACACAGATAATTGGCTGCCGGCTCCGAAGGGAGGCTTCTACTTAATCTTACGATTATATGAGCCGAAAGAAAATGCTGTAGAAGTTAAATATCAAATTCCTCAGGTTGTTAAAGTAAACAAGTAGCTACTTCAAACAACTAATTAAAAAAGGACATGTCGAATGATAATCTATTCATAAGGGATTCGCGTAATTGAAAGGATTTAGTGAATCCCTGTAATGTCTAAAACATAAATGAGGCAATTTTGAAATGTAAACAAAGACAAACAACCTTAATACAATTGTTATGAAATTTAGAAATATCACATTAGTAATTTTATCCCTTATGATGGGGATAATGAGTTGTCAGCAGCCTGTTGAACAACAAGAAGTACAAAAGCGATTTAACTCAATCGAAGAGCAGGTTACTTATCAGCGCGCCTTTGAAGCTGTGGTCTGGGCCATGCCTGCTACGGCCATTCACCGTTTACGCGAAGCATTTCACGACCTCCCGGGAGTGACAGATAATGTAATAATCGCATTTTCGGAGCCTGGTAAACCAAGGCACAAAGCCATTACTGTTAACGCGGTAACACCATACAGTACTTGTTACACCGATTTAAGTAACGGACCAATTGTTTTAGATGTGCCGGCTAAGTCAGATAAGGCAACGCTTTACGGACAAGTTGTTGATGCCTGGCAAATGACCATTACAGGTGTTGGACCGGCTGGTGCCGATAAAGGTAAGGGCGGAAAGTACCTCTTTCTGCCTCCTGGATATGATGGAGAAGTACCTGAGGGTTATTTCGTTGTTCCTTGTTCAACTTATCGCCTGGCATTTGTTTTTCGCGCTATTCGTGAAAAAGGAGCTACAGATAAGGATGCCGATGAATACAACCAACGTTTGAAAATTTATAATCTGGGTGAAGAAAAAGAAACAAAGTTTGTAGATGGTATTCCGCATCCACTGGAATCGCTTCCTTTTTATGATCATCGTGCCATGCAGGTTATTTACGATATAGTAAGTGTCGAACCGGTTAAAGAACGCGATAAAGTAATGATGGGTATGCTGGAAACGATAGGTATTAAACCGGGTGAACCATTCAATCCTACTGATCGTGAAAAAGAAATTTTTGACATGGCAGCTAAGGATGCCTATGAATACATGCACAACCTTGTTTATAAACACCACGAGGAAGGTATATACTGGGAAAACAGAAACTGGAGCTGGGTAATGCGTGCCGATGATAATGGCCGGTTCGATTTTATTACTGATGATGCCATTCAAATAGACCGTCGTGCAGCAGCATGGAACTTCTTTACACTGTACCCAAAGCAAATGGATGAGCGTCCGGCAACGATCTATATGGCTCCCATTAAGGATTCAGAGGATCGGCCATTGGAAGCAGGTAAGTTGTACAAGATTACAATACCTGAAAACATTCCCGTCTCTCAGTTTTGGTCAGTAACGGTATATGATGATGCCACATGGGCGTGGATTGATAATGAACAACAGCGCCCCGGGCTGGGACAATTCAATTTACCTGATATGGAAGTTAATAAAGATGGTAGTGTTGATGTGTATTTCGGACCTGAACCACCAACAGGTATGGAGTCTAACTGGATACCTACAGCAGGCAAGAAACCATACATATGGTTACGTTTATACGGGCCAACAGAACCTTTCTGGGATAAGTCATTTGTTATGCCGGATGTGGAGATGGTCAGGTAAGACTTTAGCATGTGAAATATAAAGAGACTACCTTATAGAGAACGCAAAGTACATGGGCTTAATACCAGTGCTTTGCGTTCTTTGCGTTGCTCTTCTTTTGCGTTCTTTGCGAGAAATAATGATATCAATCGTTACTGAAGATGCCAACTACGTGTTTCACCTAATTATCAACTATACGTTTTGCCCTCATACACAAGCCTTGGTATTCCACCATATTTGTAATGTAAGTTTTAACCCGGATTTCTGACACATATTACGGGTTCATTATCCACTTAAAAATTAGAAAGATGAAACAAGTTAAATTTTTATTCGCAGCAATGGCTTTAGTAGCCACAATGAGTTTAGCATCATGCAGTAATGATGATGATCCACAACCAGAACAACCGGTACAACCTTTACCACCGGAAAATATTGAGCAGCCACTTCCCGAACCTCCGGAAGTGACACCATTTTAAAGTTTTCATCCCAATTCAAGTTTAGGCTTGAATCTCTTTATCCCTGCATGGTAGCGTGCAGGGATATTTTTATAATGTTGAGAGTATCACAAGGGCAAAAATGATGGGGTTAAAAATGCTAAAAAGCAAGGTTATTTTTTATTCGTGATTACAAATGATATATTTGTTCCCATTCTCTTCTTTTTAATCACCCTTGGGGAAACTTTAGGTTTATCAATTTAAACTATTGACAGATGAATCGTGTACTTATGGTATTCGTATTGCTGATGACGTGTATACTGGTATCAGGCAATCAATATAAAGAAGACAGCCTTAAACATGTATACAAATCTTTAGAACAGGATAGTGCCAGAATAAAAATACTATGGGAGTTATCTGATAATGCAGATAACTATATCAGCGCCATTGAATATACTAATGAAGCGCTTAACCTTATAGAAGATAAAGGCATTGATCAGATGAAAGCCAGGACTTATTTTAAGCACGGAGCAAATTTATTTTTGCTGGGTTCGTATGATGATGCCTTAGAGTATTTTATAGAGTCCATTAAAATAGCCGACAAGCAGGGCGATGGTGTGCTTAAAATGAGAACATTGAATAATATTGGTACCGTTTACGATCGAATAGGAAAATATGATGAAGCTCTGGATTACTATATTAAATCAATGGATGTTTATCAGCGAATGAATGATGGGGCACTGGATAATGAATCGGCCTGGTTATGTTATTTATATGGTAATATTGGAAGTATTTACCTCACTAAAAATGAGTTTACAACAGCCGAAACCTATTTTCTAAAAGGATTAAACAGATGCATGTCAAAGGACAACGATCCGGTAAAAGGTGTTTTATATAATAACCTTGGTAAGTTATATCTTACAACCAAAGAACTTGATAAGGCCTATGATTACCTAAACAAATCATTGCAGTTCAGAATAGCGGCTGGTGATAAAAACGAACTGGTTAAGTCGTACTTTTTTTTAGGCGTTTATTATTGTACAATTGACGAATTTGAAAATGCTAAAGCCTCATTAGAAAAAGGATTGCATCTATCAAAAGAAACAGGATCTCTTGATTGGACAAAATGGATTTATAAATACCTGTATTTCTTGCATAAGAGACAGGGGGAAACCAATAAAGCTCTTGTGGCACATGAACATTTCAAAGCAGCAAGTGACAGTTTAATGAATGAGAAGACAATTTCAGATATTGCCCGTATTCAAATGCAGTATGAGTATGAAAAGAAGGAACAATTGAAAGATTCAAAGCAGCAGCGTATACGATTTATTTATATCCTTATTATTTCGTTCTTTATCTTTACTACTTTGATAATTACTCTTCTGTATATACTCGCTAAAAGTCGTTCCAGGCGAACAATGCTTGAAAATGAGCGACTCGAAAAAGATCTGGAGTTGAAAAATAAGGAACTAACAACTAACGTGATGTATTTACTCAAGAAGAATGAGTTTATGAATACAATTTCCAATCGTCTGCTCGATTTTAAATCGAAACTAAAAGGCGATAACCGACAGACTATTCTTGAAATAGTAAATGAAATGCAAACTGCTGCTGATGAGGAAGTATGGGAGGAGTTTGAGATGCGTTTCCAGCAGGTTCACAACGATTTCTTTGATAACCTCAAGCAGGTGTCACCCGAACTGTCTCCTTCAGAACTCAAAGTATGTGCATTTCTGCGTTTAAATATGAAAACCAAAGAAATTGCCGCTATTACACATTTGAGTATACGTACCATTGAAGTGACACGTTCAAATATCAGGAAGAAATTAAATCTTACACACTCAGACGTTAATCTGATCAACTATTTAAACGAATTATAAACATCGGGCAAAGTATCGTAATGCATGTTCATAACCGGGCATGCATTTTTTTTTATCTTTTCTGCTGATATCATTAATACGTTAGTGCTTAATACCTTTCTTTTTTAGATTCTCAAACTTGTTTAAAGCTTGTTCTATTCAATATTTCATTTTTGCTTCAGGTAATAATTGATTTTCACAACGTGCAGTTATTCAGTTGTTAGTGAAGGTGTGTGATACAAAAACTGTGGTGTTTTCTGTGGTTTTGAAACAAATACTGTAGTACCTGTAGCGGTTTTCCTGTGGTGCTTCTTAAGCAGTTTCTTTTGGGCTTCAAGTAACATTGTGCAAACAATGATTCAAAGGATATGTGGTATGTCGAAGTCAGAAAAGATAATTCCGGAAGATGAAAAGATATTAGAGCTAATGAAAAAACGCGAGGAGCAAACCTCTGCTCTGAAGTCATTGCTTGAAAAGCTAAATGAAAACAATAAAAAAATAATATCCAGGGAAAAGAAGAGAAGCTAGTCCCGCTTAGGTATTAACTAAATATTTAATAGCATGAAAAACAATTTACAGAAATTGAGAATCTTATCTCTGCTGCTTAGCTGGATGTTTTTGGCATCAGCTATTCATGGGCAAAGCATAGATGAAGGCACCATACCAGGTGTTCTACGGGTTAAATTGAAACCCGAACTGGTTACAGGTGTACAAAGTATGAGCACCACACAAAATAATGGTGTTGTGGCAACTGGCATTCAGGCTTTTGATAATGCCAACCGGGTTTATTCGGTGGTTGAAATGAAGCGTGTCATTCCTTATAATGCACGTTACGATGCCAAACATCGCAAACATGATTTGCACTTGTGGTATGAATTAAAGTTTTCGGCCGATATCAGTCCGATGGAAGCTGTTGAAACCTATAAACGATTAGCCGATGTAACATTGGCTGAACCTGTTTATAAAAAACAATTGATTTCAGGTTCTAAACTAGATTTACCTGTACCGGCAGCGACTAGTTCAGCCACAAATAGTTATACGGATACCTATTTGGGTGACCAGTGGCATTATAATAATACAGGTGATAACGCCCAAAATGCCATTGCAGGTGCTGATATTAACCTGTTTAATGCCTGGGAAATTGAAACCGGTAAGTCGAATGTGATTGTATCCATTGTTGATGGTGGTTTCCAGACGAACCATGTTGATTTGATTAACAATGTGTGGGTAAATGAGGCCGAATTAAACGGTGAAGATGGAGTGGATGATGATGGAAACGGTTACATTGACGATATTAATGGTTGGAACTTTGTTCAAAACACTGGAAAAATTGTAGCGCACTACCACGGAACACACGTAGCCGGTACTGTTGCGGCAACTAATAATAATGGTAAAGGAGTTGCCGGTGTTGCCGGTGGATCGGGTAATGGAGACGGTGTGCGTATTCAGGCGGCACAGATTTTTACAGAAGATGGTTATACGCCTAATATTGCTGCTGCCATTGTTTATGGTGCCGATAATGGTGCTGTTATCTCTCAGAATTCATGGGGATACACAACACCTGGTCATTATGATCAGGTGGTACTGGATGCCATCGATTATTTTATTGCCGAAGCAGGTGATTACGCAGGAAGCCCGATGAAGGGCGGTGTGGTCATCTTTGCAGCTGGTAACCAAAGTGTAGATGATATCATGTATCCCGGATACTATGAACCAACCATTGCCGTTGCGGCCATTAAGGCTGATAACCAAATTGCCTCTTACTCCAACTATGGTAACTGGATTGACATAGCCAGTTATGGAGGTGATATTGATGTAGCGCAGAATGCGGCTGTATTAAGTACTTATCCGGGTAATACCTATGCCTACCTTGATGGTACTTCTATGGCTTGTCCGCATGTGTCGGGTATTGCAGCATTGGTTGTGTCAAAGCACGGAGGCGATTCCTTTACCGCTGAAGACCTGAAGCAACAACTGTTAACCGGTGTTCGTGATGTTGACGGCTACAATCCGGATTACGTTGGTAAATTAGGACAAGGTATTTCTGATGCAGTTTTGGCTTTAGCAACCAATGAAGGGATTGCACCAAATGCTATTCAAAACCTGGAATTATTGGGTTTAGGTCAGGATTTTGCTGATTTAAAATGGACGGTACCTGCTGATTTGGATGATACACAGCCGGTGATGTTTGAAGTATATTCTCACACTGAAAATATTACAAATGAAAATATTAATCAGGCTGATAAAGTTGAATTAAAGACCAAAGCAACTGTTGATACTGAAGTATTGCATACGATTGACGGCTTAGATGCCACTACAACGTATTATGTTGCTGTTCGCTCAATTGATCGTTGGGGTAATATTTCTGATCTGTCAAATATTGTAAACGGAACAACTAACGAAGGCCCGGATATTAATACAGACGTAGAATCAATTGAAATTACAGCCGATGCAAGCGTTTCAACAACTGGTAACGGTGAGTTTACCATCTTAAACGAAGATGAAGGTATTCTGGAGTGGAATGGTTTGGTGCGTCATACAACGAATAAGTTAAGTTATAATTCTACAGATAACTATGCTTATCCACAGGCCAAAACACGAACTTCTCCAGTTGAAATTGACATGTTTAAGGTATTTGATGTGATGCCTCCGAAGAATCTTCCGATTCAGACCAGCGATGTTTCGCTTTCAGATGAATCGAGTGAGATAATCTATGGTAAGGAATTTTATCATTACCTGATCGGAGATGTTGATACAGCAATAACAAACTCGGCTGCAACGCGCTTTTACGTTGATATGGAGGACGGTTTTAACCTGACATCTATGCAAATGTTCCTGAAGCATCGCCCGATTACCGGCCCGATGATAATGGAGGTTTATGTAGGAGAGCAGCTTCATCGAAATAATCTGACAGCGATCGTAGAGCAAAACCATAATGATGCAACTAACCGCTGGCATACATTCCGATTAGATGAGCAAATCTACATGGAGCAGGGAACAACTTTCTGGGTGGTTATACATATCCCGTCGGGTAATGAATTTCCGCTGGGTGTTATGCAGGAACTCAGTGAAGAAAATTCCGATAACTGCTTTATGAGCTTTGATATGGGGGCAAGCTGGGAGTCTTTGGCACCACTTATTGAAGACGACAGATGGGTTTGGTCAATGGTGGCCAATAGCGCTAATAAGCATTTGGGTAATTACGTAACCTTATTACCTGCCAATGGTAAGGTAAACGGTAACGAAAGTCAGTTGGTAAATGTGGAAGTTGATGGTTCTTACCTGGCTAATGGTGTTTATAACTCAAATGTGTTATTAAAGTCAAACGATAAGGATGAAAAAGAATACCGTATCCCTCTTTCATTTACAATTGAGGGCCATGACCCGGTATTGGTGAACGAAAAGGTTATTGACTTTGGTACTGTATTTTATGGTCATGAGAAAGAGTTGACTTTCTATGTTGAGAACCATGGTTATGGCAACTGGGTACGCAGCAGCATTACCTCATCCGATCCACAATTTGTGATCGATAGAAAGCCATATAGAATTAAAGCACGTCAATCAGACTATTTTACAATAGTCTATACACCGGATGGTTCGGGTAACGATAACTCAACCATTACCATGGAGGATAAAAAGGGTAATATACATTCCATCAGTTTATTTGGTGTGGGTGTTGCGCCGTCTGAAATGGAAATTGGCCCTGCCACACAAAATGTAGGTACCATTAATGTAGGCGATGAAGCAACAGGCATAATCACTATTTCTAATAACGGTGAGTACCCATTGGATTATGCTTTACCGGCTTTTGCCGATGAGGTTAATATTGACAATGTAGGAAAAGCCCACAAGTACGGTTATGTATATGAATCAAACCATGATGTTGATGCGACACTAGCCTATTATTGGGATGATATTACGGCTACAGGTCAGGACTTATCAGGCTTCTTTACCGACAACAGTAATAACTTCTATGAAGTTGGATTAGGCTTTGAATATTTGTTTTACGGAGAGCGCATAGAAAGTATGTTTATCACCAAGGCAGGGATGCTGACACTATCTGATGAAAGAAATGTTGGCAATTGTCAGCCACCTAGAGTTGATGGTTGTTCACCTGCCGGATGGATCTCAGCTGTTAGTTCTAAATTTGAATTGACCAAAGGCGGCAGCATTCATTATCAGAATAGTCCTGGTAAATTGATTGTGCAGTATACCGATGTGATATTAAAAACATCAACGAATTATGATGAAAAGGTGACCTTCCAGATAGTCGTTCATCAAAATGGTGATGTTGAATACATCTATAAGGATATTGAGAACATGCCTAGCTACGACAAACGCTATATTTTAATCGGTGTTGGCGATATTGATAATGAGGATGCTTTCCTGATTAATGGCCGCTACAATAGTAATTGGAGGGATAATGCAAGCGCCACTGTTGTTAATGAAACCATATTCAGACTAAAATCACCAGGACAACGATTGGTTAAGGCTGTATCGGCACCTGCAGGTGTGATTAATCCGGGTGAATCATTAGATATTGAACTAACCATCAATACTGAAGGATTGTATGAAGGGGATATGTTCCAGAAGTTGGCCGTGGTAAGCAACGATCCGTTTAATGGTCTTGGTTTCTTTGAAGTCACAGCCAGTATTGTTGGTGGTGAACCGAATGTTTTCCTGCTTAACGAAAGCATTGATTTTGGAAGCATTTACCAGGGAGGTATGGTTAATTCCATAGCTGCCATTAAAAATGACGGAACAAAAGAAGTAGAAATTACTGCTGCCTCATTGCAAAGTGGTGAGCATTTCACCATTTCAGGTGAGATTCCGTATACATTAAATGCCAAAGCAGCCTATTTCGTTAATGTAGATCTAAAAACTGATGTTAAAGGTGCATTTACCGATGTACTTACATACGAGACTTCTGAAGGCAAGAGTTATGCGGTGACTTTAAGCGGAGAAGTAACAGCGGCTCCCGGTATTACTGTTGATGTGACGCCAATTGCTGAAACCCTTGATGCCGGTGACCTGCTACACAAAAACATCACCATCACCAATGATGGCGATGTTGACCTTGATGTATTGACGCATAGTACAGACTGGTTGTATGCCAATGAGATTGTAGCTTCCAATAACCATGTGGTTAAAGAGTTTACGTATTCTGCATTGACATCTATTGAAGAAGGTGGCCCGGCTTACTCATGGGAAGACATTGTGGTGCCTGGTGAAGGCATTAATGGTGGCAACTACTGGATTAAAGTTGATCCATTCTGGTATCCGATTGAATTACCATTTGAATTTAACTTCTGGGGTGAAGCAACCAATAAAATCTGGGTGAGCTGGGAAGGAGTGATATCTACCAAAGAACCGACTCATTCACCTAATTGGATTATTCCGTCACCATTACCTACAGAAGATGATATAAATTCTTTGATTGCACCATTCTTCAATCCTCATCAGGAATCTGTAATGCCTGGTATGGATGGTTATGAGACTGTTGGTGTTTTCTATAAAATTTTCGATGACCGCATTGTTATTACCTGGAACGAAATGGTAGATATGTTCTTCATGGGTTCGAAGTATAACTTCCAGGCCATCCTGTATAAAAATGGAACCATTAAATTCCAGTACGATACTGAGATGCGTAGTTACCTGTCAAGCGGTGTTATAGGGCTTGAAAACCACGATGGTACAGAGGCAGTACAATTAATGGCCTACTCTAAGTTTATTGAAGATGAAATGGCCATTTCATTAGTGCCAACCACTAAAACTGTTATTGCCTCAGGCGAATCAGTTGATGTGGATGTTGTATTAGATGCTACTCACTTAAACAAAGGTGTGTATGAAGGTGGTTTGACAATTGAATCAGATGCACCAATGGAAGAAGAAACATTTGTGCCTGTGACCTTAACCGTTGATGGTGAACCTGGTTTAATAGCGCCTGAAGGCCTGCATTTTGGTGAAGTTATTGCCTACCAGGAACCTAACGACTACGAATGGATAAATGTAACCTATGAGAAGTCATTTAACATTGTAAATGATGGTAAGGATGCATTGACCATTAACATGATTGGCTTACAAAATGGTGTTACCACTGAAGTTCAAATGAAGAAAGTAGACTTTATGTGGGGATATACATTCTGGGCACCCGTTTCACCATGGGATTTCCCAATGGAAATACAACCTGGTCAAAAGATGGAATTTAAAGTGGTAATTGCACCAAACCAGGAAGTGTATGAAATTGACGATAATATTCAGATTATCTCAAACTTACCTTCTGGGGATGTGTTAATTCCGGTTACTGCAAGTGTTAACTTGCCTGCCGTATTCGAGTATCCGGGCGAAACAGTTTCATACTTAGCCAATACTAAAGAAAGTACAGGTTCTGAGACGATTACCATTTCTAATGAAAATGGCTTGTCAGCGCTTAGATATGACATCGGATTCAACTTCTCACGTTCAGGAGCAGAATCAGAAATGGCGGCTGCAAGCGTGATGAATAATACTTCAGAGCTATTGCCCGTTGATCTTCAGCAGATCGAAATGACAACTGAAGCAGCTAATAAAGTGGCACCATATGCTGATGCTTACAATAGTGTATTAGAGTATGTAACAGGACAGGATGCTGAAGGTGCTGTTGGTTTTGGTGAAGACAGGGCTTTGGTGGCCGGTATTGCCTTTACAGCGCCTGCCGAAGGTTTTAACCTGTCGCACGTAAAAACCTGGTATAATTATCAGACAGTCTTAAACAGTACCGTAAGAGTAGAAATACGAGGCGGTGGCGAGAATGTAGCCATGTCGAAAGTGCTTTATACCGAAGATTTCACTGTAAATGTTGAAGAGGCGCAAGCACAGGAGAAAGGTGAATGGTTCACTTTTAAACTAACTGAAAACCAATTGTTCTATCCTGGGGAACAATTTTACATTGTATTCCACTATCAGGATGGCGTTGGTTATCCTCAGGGAATTCATAAAGGCGTTGAGCAAAAAGAAAATCGTTATTTCATGTTCCTGGATGACGGCTGGTATGATCTGCAGTTGCAAAACGGCTTTTCTACAGCTGGATGGGCAATGAAGGCATGTGAGGAAACTGCTGCTGATATATCATGGGCTAAGCTGGACGGTGAGTTAACTGGTGAAGTAGCCATTGGTGAAACATTGGACCTTAAAATTGACTTCTTTGCAGCCAATGCACAAGAAGCTGATAATAATGGTAATATGGTGATTACTACCAACGACCCAATGAAAACCTCGGGTACTGTACCATTATATTTACGCTTAAACCAGGGACCAGAGTATAATGTCGAAGGTGGTATGTCTCAGATTGTAAATGAGAATGAAGTATTAACGATCAACATAACAGGTAACGACGTTGAGGGTGATGCATGCACATATGCTTTAGCTGAAGAGTATGCTTTTGTTGAAATGACGGTTAATGGTGATGAACTTGTATTAACATTATCACCAGACTATGAGTCTGCCGGTGTTCATACTATTGCAGTAAAGGGTACAGATGCCTTTGGAAATGTAAGTGCTTGTGAGTTAAGTGTTGAAGTGGCCAACGTCAACCGTGCGCCCGAAGTAACAACACCAATTGAAAATACAGAGATCGTATTAGAGAATGGTATAGTTGAAATTGACTTAAGCGAGCACATTACTGATGCTGATATGGATAACATGGTGTTTGAAGCAACAGGAACAGATGATACGGTTGTTGATCTGTTTATCTCTGATAACCGCATGATGATGGATCCATTAATGCCGGGAACATCTACTGTAACAGTAGAAGCGACAGATATTGAAGGGGCTTCAGTGACACATACATTTGACCTGACGGTTATCCACCGTACTGGTTTAGACGAGCTTGAAGGTGTCCACGTTGCTACTTATCCAAACCCGGTAGTTGACTTATTAACAATCGAGTGGGATGGTGCTAAGCATGGTAACGTAACCTTCCGTCTGATTAACATCGCTGGAGATATTGTTCGCACTGAAGATGTTGATAACTCTATTGGTAAACATCAGATTTTAGTTGATGACTTAGCTAACGGAGTTTACTTATTAGAGATGCAGTCAGATGACGAAACAATGGTTAAGAAAATTGTAATACAAAACTAAAGGTGAGTCAACAACGACTCTGTACCGGGAGCCTTTTCACAGGTCGTAAGGTTCCCGGTATAATTACTTTAAACAGATGAAATATGAAACGATTATATAATTTGTGGGTAGCTTTGGCAATGCTGATGTTACTTTCAATTGTCAGCTGCTCTAAAGATGATCCGGCTGATAATACTCAACCCACAGCCGTTATAACAACGCCGGTTGAGCAAGATGAATTCATACGCGGGCAATCACTCATTTTTAACGGAGTTTTTGAAGATGATCGTGCATTGTCACACATTGAGATATCAATTGAAGAGAATAGTTCCCTTAAAGGTTTTGATACGCCATGGGAAGCATCTGAAATAATAGAGTTAAACGGGAAGTCCACAGAGATTAACGGGTATGAACTATTCGATGGTCAAATACCTTCAGACATTATGTCCGGAAACTATAGTCTTAAGGTATTGGTTGTTGATAATGCTTTAAATTTCAGCAGCTATAACATAGGAATTGTTATCGAATAGTAAGGTCTGATAAGGACGAATAAAAGAGGTTGTTCGAACATTGTTTTGATATGTTATAAATCTATTAACTACATTCAATGCATGGTATTTTTTGTATTGTTTTCGAACAACCTCTTAAATGCCCTTCACTGATTTTTATTAAGAGTGTGAAACGGCTTAGAATAACCTCCTGCCCAAGTCAATAATTAACGTTTTCAATAAAATAAATCTATCTATGAAACGAATATTTTCTTTCATGGTGGTGCTTCTTATGGCTGTTATTGTAGCAAATGCTCAAAACAGGACCATAAACGGTACCATAACAAGTAAAGATGATGGAGCAACCTTACCGGGTGTTTCAGTCTTTATTAAAGGCACAACAAACGGAACTGTTACCTCCATTGACGGAACCTACAATATTGTTGTGCCCGATAATCAGAGTGTTTTGGTTTATTCATTCATCGGAATGCAAACGCAGGAAATTACTGTTGGCAACCAAAAAAACATCGATGTGGTTATGCAAAGCGATGTTACCGATATTGATGAGGTAGTGGTAACAGGTTATGGCATTAAGAAAAAAGGAACTTATACTGGTTCTGTAGAAGTGGTTAGTGCCGATAAAATAGAAAATGTACCGGTGGCAAGTTTTGATCAGGTACTTCAGGGGCAGGCGGCTGGTGTGGTAGCTGTTGGTTCGTCTGGTGCACCTGGCTCACCGGCAAAAATACGTATTCGCGGATTGAGTTCAATTAATGCATCCAATGACCCGTTATATATAATGGATGGTATTCCAATTAATTCTTCTCAATTCAGCTCTTTAAACCAGAATGATATTGAAAGTATCAATATTTTAAAAGATGCAACAGCAGCTTCTCTATACGGGTCAAGAGCTTCCAACGGTGTGATTGTTATAACCACTAAACGCGGAAAAAATAGTGGACGTACAGAATTTACCTATAGAGGTCAACGCGGTATTAATGCCATTGCCGGTGATAATTTTGAGATGATGAATACTGCGCAAAAAATCGCATATGAGGAAGAAATAGGACTGAAAACATATACGCCTGAAGAGAAGCTGGAGCTAATGAAAATTAATACCGACTGGTTGGATGTTGTATTACGCGATGCAAGTACAATAACACACGAAGTGTCGGCACGTGGGGGAAATGAAAAGACACGTTTTTATATGTCTACCGGCTATTATTACCAGGAAGGCATCCAGTATCGTTCTGATTTTGAAAGGTACACCTTCAGAGTTAACCTGGATAATAAGTTATCGGATAAAGCCAGTCTTGGAACAAACTTCACCATGGGTTACGAAAAGAATAGTCATACCATTACATCGGGTAACAATGTATATAACCCAATCTTTTCAGCACGTTTGTTAAATCCGTATTTACGAGCGTATAATGATGACGGCAGCTACAACAATGAAGGTTTGCCCTGGGCCAACCCGATTGAGCAGCTGGAGATGAATGATAATGATAATAATACATTAAAAATTGTAGGTGGTGTATTTTTGGATATTGAATTATTGAAAGGTCTTCGTTTTAAAACCAATGTTGGAGTCGATTTCTATGACTTTACAAGTAATGCATACCTTAGTCCTGAGTCAGAATGGGGAGCATCACCCAATGGCAAGGTAAGTCGTGTCTTTACACGCAACTTCAGAATTACACCAACCAACACCTTAACCTACAGGTTTAAAATCAGGGATAACCATGATTTTAGTATTCTTGGTGGTCAGGAACTCATCCTGAATAACTACGAAGCCTTTAATGTATCAGGTAAGAACATTCCTAATGATAAGCTCAAAGTATTGGGTGTTACATCAGAAATTGATTCATGGGGTGGTAATAAACAAGATTATTCAGTTGCGTCTTTCTTCCTGAATACTAGCTATAACTATAAATACCGCTATTTATTGGATTTATCCATTCGTCGTGATGGCTCATCGCGTTTTGGAGCTAATAATAAATGGGGAACATTCTGGTCGGCAGGTATTGGGTGGAATATTCAGGAAGAATCATTTATGTCAGATATTCACTGGATTGATCAGCTTAAATTACGCGCCAGCATAGGGGAGACAGGAAACTACAATATTGGTAATTACCAACACCTTGGCTTGTTTGATTATACCACTTATATGAATCAGGGAGGTAGCTACCTTTCCCAGCTTGAAAATCCTGATCTGACATGGGAAAAAAAGAGTAAAATGAATGTTGCTCTTGATATTAGTGTTAAGCAACGCTATCGAATGAAGGTTGATTTATATAATGAAGTCACAACGGATATGTTATTCAGTGTTCCTTTATCAGCTACTGCTGGCGTTGGCTCCAGAATTTCTAATATTGGAGAAATGGGTAACAAGGGAATTGAATTTGAGTTGGATGCTGATATTGTCAAGACCGGCGATTTTCTCTTTAACCTTAATATGAATGTGGCCTATAATAAAAATGAGGTACTAAAACTATATGGTGATATCAACGAAATAGATGAAGGCGGTTCTATCATTAGTGTGGGTGAATCATATGGTACCTTTTACATGGTAGAGTGGGCCGGAGTCAATCCCGCCAATGGCAAAGGGTTGTGGTATACAAAGGATGGACAGGTCAGCGATACATTTAACCAGAATAACAGAAAAGTGCTTTCAGGCAAGTCGTATTTACCACCATTATCCGGAGGTTTTACCTCAACATTTAATTATAAAAAGTTGGCCTTAACTGCATTTTTCTCATGGATGAAAGATAAATGGATGATTAATAATACCCGTTATTTTATCGAGTCTAACGGTATGTTTGCCAGTTATAACCAAAGTGTTGAGATGCTTGATTATTGGAAGGAACCAGGTGATATTGCACGTAATCCACACCCAAAGTACAGTGCTTCTGACAACCAGTTTGACACCAGACTGCTTGAGGATGCTTCATTCTTACGATTAAAGAATCTTACTATTTCCTATGATATGGGTGATAACTTCTTTAAGTGGCTCAATTTATTTAAATCAGCGCGTATCTATGTACAGGGACAGAACCTATTCACATTTACTAAATATACCGGCATCGATCCAGAGTATTATGGCACCAATGAGTTAAACATGTACCCGCATGTTAAGACCTATACGTTTGGTATTGATTTAGGATTTTAAAATACAGATAAGATGAAGAAGATATTTCATATATATATACTTGGACTAATGTTGGTCTTTACTTCCTGTGATGGATTTCTGGAGCAATTTCCACATGATGCCATTTCAGATGAAAATGTGTTGGAAACAGAGAAGGATGCTCAGGTGCTTCTTAACGGCATTTATGCGCGGTTTAAAAGTGGTTCGTCATACGGGAGGTACTTAACCAATTTACCGGATATTATGACGGATGCCGCCTTGGCATCAACCGGATTTACGAATCAGATGGGTGCCATGTATGCCTGGAATATTACACCGGGAGGATCAGAGATTACCGGCATCTGGAATAACCATTACTTCGGCATTGCTAACGCTAATATTTTGCTTGGCGGTATTGATCAGCTTGAAGGCAATGAAGATAACTTAAACCGGATGAAAGGTGAAGCTTTAATTGCCCGTGCCCTGTTTCATTATAACCTTGTTCGTTTATTCGGTAGTGCTTACAATAGTGAAACGGCTGATGAGGATCCTGGTGTTCCATATATGCTAGCCCATGAAATTGGAGAACCAAAGCGTCATACCGTTGCGGAGGTTTATACTAATATCATTAACGACTTAAGTGATGCAATAGCCATCATGAGTGATTCTCCAAAGGTCGATCATTTGTATTTTACTTCACACTTTGCCAATGGTTTGCTGGCAAGGGTATACATGGATATGCGCGATTATGATAATGCCATTATTCATGCTTCTGAGGTGATTGAAAAAAGTGGCTGTAGCCTGGAAGAAGGTAGTGCCTTTGAAGACATGTGGTTATTGGATACCGGCCGGGAAATCATCTGGAAAGTTGCCTATAGCGCCGACGATTACGGTGCCAGTATTGGTTATAACTACTTTAATCGTAACGATATTGAAAATGGGAAACCACAGCCTGATTATATTCCGGCAGATTGGTTGTTAAATCTCTATAATCAGAGTGAGGATATCCGCTTCTCGGCCTATTATATTGAAACTGAAACGGATTGGGGCTGGACTGGTTACCTGGTTAATAAATACCCAACTAACCCTCTGTTTGATCAGCAAGGTGTTAATATGCC
>JAKSBD010000705.1 GCA_022361295.1 Bacteroidales bacterium | reverse complement strand
TTGAGAAACAAGTTGAAATGAAGATTGATCAGGTGATTGAAGATTGGATTGAATACCATGAAAAATCAGGTGTAGATGTTGGTCAAAAATTTTCAACCAACGATCAGGATTTGGTTGGACAAACCCTGAAGGTGTGGGCGCGAATTAAAGGAACCGATTTAGAGAGTGATACCGTACAATTTAAGGTGATGAAACCAGTGGCTGAGGATGAGTTTGAAGAGATTGTTTTTCCGGTTGTATTCCACATCATGCAAACCAAAGATGATTTGGCCATAAAAGGTGGGGAACTGGAAGCTCATAAAATACACGAAGCTATTGAACGTTTAAACAATGTTTTTAGTGGAGTATCCAGTAAACATCCAAACCGGGTGAATACAAAAATCCGTTTTGAAGCAGCCTTGTACGATCCACAGGGAAACCTGTTGGAAGAGCCAGGTATTAACCGCTTGGCACCCATGCACAATAGTATTGGATATGGACAAGATAAGTACGAATGGTTTATAAGAGATAAGTTCGATAAAGCTAAGAATAATACAAATTTAAGTGAAGAGGAGAAAGCTGAATTCTATTTCCCTCAAAGTGGTACAAATAATCTTTTCTGGTCACCTGATAAGTACCTGCAATTTTGGTTAATATCTGACGTTAATAGAAGTGATCTTTTCGAGGGACAGGTAAGCGCTGAATGTTTCCCAACTTCTAAATATAAGGAATCAGAGGAATTTACTGAAGATGGTCCTGCTGTACCGCAAGGTTTGAACTTTCCATATAATGAAGATAACATGATTCCATATACGTGGCATACCGGTATTAAACTTTGCTTGCAGAACTTCAATAATTCTTACGAAAGCCTGACTTATGATAGTGGTAAAAATGACTGGGTTTATTACGTGGGGCTATACTTTGGATTAAAACCTGCCTTTGGTGGCGGTTGGAGTAGTGCAAATGATGATTTTTGCGATGATACTTTTAATACGGGAGTCAGTGGCTATCAACAATGGGGTTGGGTACCAGGGCGCCCTCCTGCGAAATACGATGATAATAAAAGTGGGCCGTTTATGTACGGCTTAGTAAATGGTCAGGCACATGAATTTGTAGCCGAGCACATTATGAGTGCTCCGCATGCCATACACCGATGCATTACTAAAAATCAGGCAGAACGTATTCACTGGATTATTAAAAACTGTCCGCAACGACAGGCCTGGAACAATGAGTTTGCGCTTACTGGTGTTGACAAAATACGAGTAGAAAGGAACTAAATAATTAACTTCCCTAAATACATAGTGGACTAATCCTCTGGCGTGATCTTGTTAACGTCAGAGGTTCACTTAATTACCTTATCCTTAAAATTATAATCGATGAAGTTTAAAGAATGCAGTGCATTACTTATTGGGTTTCTAGTGACTTTAGTTTACGTATCAACAGCTTTTTGTCAATCGAAAACCATTAAAATAAGTGGTAATATTGGTAAGCAAGCTAATTTTATGTTGCTGGATGCCAGTTGGGATAGCTGGTCTAGAAAAATGACCCCTTATATATTTGGTAATGTAGACAAAGCAGGCAATGTTAATTTGACTTCCGATAGTATTGCAGAAGGATATTATACGATAAATAGTGCTGCCATGGTTTACCTTCGGCCAGGCATGGAAGTAGTTCTAAATAATAAAGGACAAGGTATTTCATGTGAGTCGCATCCTTATTTTAATCGTTTATACTCGATATACAATAACAATATTTTGAAAAATTTTGCCAATCGTGCTTCAGAAATGAATTTTGATGAGTATTGTCAACAGGTCGATAAGCACTTTGCCACTTATAAAAGCTCGATTAACGTTATACCTGATCAGCGTTTTCGACAGATTGAAACCTACAACATAAATATGTCGAAAGTGATGCTCAAACTGAAATACCGTATCACTGGTAAAAAAGATTTTATACCAAATGCCGAATACAAGGCATTATTAAAGAAAGTATCTTTCGATAAAGACTTTTATAGCATTCTACCTCAATGGCGAGTATGGTTGACTGATTACTTTAAAATTCAACAACTCGATAAAGGCTTAAGTGAGAATGAAGCAAGAGAGCTGAAACCTCAACTGATAGCCATCAACAATAAAAAAAATAAACGTATCTGGGCATGGGAAAAAATTAGTAGCGAAGCATTTTATGACGATATTACCTATAAGAATGCATTGGTAGCCCATAAAATCCTTAAGGATAAAGCACAGCTTCAGTTTGTTAATACGCTTATAACAAATGTAAAACCGGCTTTAAAAGGAACAAAGTTTTGTGATTTAAAATTTGAGACAGAACAAGGTGAATCAATCGACTTTAGTGAGTTCAAAGGAAAAACCGTATATATCGACTTTTTAGGCGTGTATTGTCCGGCTTGTATTGCTCAACTTCCAAATTTAAGTAAAGTAAAAAAGAAATATAGCGATAAAGATATTGTATTTGTATCTGTTTGCTTAGGCGACGATAAGGCTAAGTGGAAGAAGTTGATTGAAAAGCATCAAATAGACTGTGTCAACCTGCTAAGTAATAACAATGGAGTGTCTGGTATTTACAGTATTTCATACATTCCTCATTTCATGCTTTTAGATGCGTATGGTCGATTAATTACGGCCAAAGCACCAAGACCCAATGAGAAAGCACTGACTGAATTGTTAGATAAAATATTATAAATAAAGGTTTGTTAAGGAATTGTAAGAATTGCACAAGTAATATAGGCTTGTGAATAATGTCAAATCTTTTAAGAATTATTCACCGATATCTTAATTGATTCCCATGGAACTACTGATTGAGAACTAACGAACTAATAATAAAAATACAAG
>JAKSBD010000703.1 GCA_022361295.1 Bacteroidales bacterium | reverse complement strand
TTCTGGGTTCGGGTAGCTGCAATGGTTGTGTCTGATATCATTGATAAATTATCGCCAAACATGGCACCTCCAATGGTAGCACCTACCGAAATAGCGGGATTAATTTCTGTAGCAGTTGCCAGTCCAATGGCAACAGGCGTAAGGGCAACCACTGTTCCGACAGAAGTTCCCACAGCCAGTGATATAAAGCAGCCGATAATAAATAAACCGGCTAACAGTATTTCTTGTGGCAGATAATGAAGGCCAATGTTTACAGTTGCGCTCACTGCACCCATGTCACGTGCTACACTGGCAAAGGCGCCAGCCATCATAAAAATAAGGCACATCATCATAATGCCCGAATGACCCATACCCTTTGTAAAGAGATTCATTTTATCGGTCATTTTACGGCCGGGTGCCATTGCTATTGAAACGCCCGCAGAAACAATAAAAGGTATGATGATAGGAATTTTATAAAAGTCGCCGCTTAACCAGCCGGGAACAAAGTATACAATAAGAAAAACACCGATAGGAATCAGTGCGTTAATTTTGAGGTTTTTCATTAATGTGGTTTTTGTTTTGCACTGCAATATTATAAAAACCTTTAAGAAGAATTAATACATGATATGGTTTCGGTGAAAAAAGAATAGTGTTATAAAACTTATTCGCAGGTATATTGTTAATTATATGGCGTTTAGCTGTTGTTGCGAAGAAGTTTTCGTTAATTATAGTTTTGATCCAATAAAGATAATATTTTAGAAAGTCAATAGATTAGTTATTTTTTAATGTTAAAAATTGTGAAGCAGGCGATAATAATTATATCTTAGTCAATAATTTGTTAATCCAAACCCAACTTGTCACTTTTAATTATTAACTAAATCCGATTAAATGAAGAGTGTTATTAAGTTTATTAATACAGCATCAGAGCGAACAGGCGATTGGGCTTTGTTAGCGATGCGATTAACCTTAGCTTTTGGTTTCTTCGAACCTGCTGTAAAGAAATTTGACAATATCAGTGGTACAGCCGAATGGCTCGGTTCATTGGGGTATCCTCTACCTAAATTGGGCGTTTTTCTGGCAGGGACCTTCGAGTTTGCCGGATTCTTTTTACTAATGCTTGGCTTGTTAACCCGTTATATTTCTATTCCGTTAATGCTTATTATGATTTTAGCCATCACGACAGTTCACTTAGGAAATGGTTTTGATGCGGTTAATAATGGATACGAAATTCCCTTTTATTATTTAGTAATGTTATTTGTCCTTTTTAGCAGAGGACCGGGAAAGTATAGTATTGATGAAGCGGTAGTAGCAAAGATTCAAAAATAAAAAAAAGAGGGTAGTCATAATGATTACCCTCTTTTTTTGAGCCAATGACGAGATTTGAACTCGTGACCTCTTCCTTACCAAGGAAGCGCTCTACCCCTGAGCTACATCGGCAAACCAAAATTGAACTGACCGCAGTGATAAATCCAATTTTAATTACTATTAAACCCTGAGCGAAAAACGGGACTCGAACCCGCGACCCCGACCTTGGCAAGGTCGTGCTCTACCAACTGAGCTATTTTCGCATTACCTGTTCGTTTAACAGGACACTGTTTTTTGTAACAGCGGTGCAAAAGTAAAACTTTTTCTAAAGCTGACAAATTTACCAGATCATTTTTTACGCTTAAAAAATACTTTTATCAATAGGTGATAAATGAAGATGTTCGCCCACGATGGGAGTAATGTTCCATAATGGCTTTTAACACAACGTCAAGGAGGTGTTCAGGAACATTTCTTCACCCTTTAAGAACAACAGGACGAAGTATAACTATTCTTTGATTCGTAATTTTGTATCACATAACATCGCAAATAGAAATTATGAACAAACTTTTATTCCCTTTTTTAATGCTCTTTTTGATGGCTTGCCAATCAAATGGTAAGGTAGAGTATTCTCAAAAGGAAGAGGCAGTATTTAATCCTCAGCAATATGTTTGCTATCGGGCAGGTGAAGAAATGACAATTGACGGTGAACTTAATGAGCAAGCATGGCAAAATGCCCCCTGGACCAGTGAATTTCAGGATATTGAAGGTGAGTCAAAACCACAACCGGAATTTTGGACTAAAGCTAAAATGCTATGGGATGATGAATACCTTTATATTGGGGCATATCTGCAAGAACCACATTTGTGGGCAACCATAACAGAACGGGATGCTGTAATTTTCTACGATAATGACTTTGAGGTATTTATTGATCCTGATGGTGATACGCATGGTTATTACGAATTTGAAATGAATGCATTTAATACAGTTTGGGATCTGTTATTGGTTAAACCATATCGTGATGGCGGACCTGCTATTGACAATTGGGATATCAATGGTCTTAAATCGGCGGTTGCCTTAAAGGGAACAGTGAATAATCCGGATGATACAGATGAAGGTTGGTTTGTTGAGATGGCTTTTCCGCTGGATGTGTTACATGAGTATGCGGGTGGTGTTAAAGCAGAGGCCGGTAATCAATGGCGAATAAACTTCAGCCGTGTTCAATGGCAGGTGGAAGTTGTTGACGGAGAATATCAAAAGTGCATTAATCCCGAAACCAATAAGCCTTATCCAGAAGATAACTGGGTTTGGTCACCACAAAGTTTTATCAACATGCACCGTCCTGAAACCTGGGGTTTTATGCAATTCTCAGATATTGTGGCAGGTGAAGGTGAAGAAGACTTTGTATATAATGAAGATGAAACAGTAAAATGGGATCTGTACAAGCTGTATCACGCACAAAGGGCTTATAGGAACTCAACAGGACATTACGCCAATGATATTGCCCAACTCCAAAATGTTGGCTTAACAGAAAGTAAATATATTTCTTCTATCAGTGTTACCACATCTTTATACGAAGCTATTGCAACTAGCAGTAAAAGTGAATTTATCTGGCATATCAACAACGAAGGAAGAACATGGAAGACAAAAAAATAATATCTAAACTTATTAATATGAGGAAGCTGTCTATTCTACTGCTTTTGAGTTTGCCGCTCCTTCTGAGTGCTCAAGAAGTGCAGCAGGAAACTGAGAAAGAGAAGGATAAAAGGATGCAGTGGTTTAAAGATGCAAAGCTTGGTATCTTCATCCACTATGGAATCTATTCTGTCAATGGAATTGATGAATCATGGTCTTTTTTTAACGGTTACATCAATTACGAAGATTATATGAAACAACTGGATGGCTTTACTGCAGCGAATTATAATGCTACTGAATGGGCCCGGTTGATCAAAGAAAGTGGGGCAAAGTATTCTGTCCTGACAACAAAACACCATGATGGTGTGGCTCTTTGGAATTCAAAGACGGAACACTATAATACGGTCAATAATACACCGGCCAAACAGGATATTGTAGCGCCCTTTGTTAAAGCTCTAAGAAAGGAGAAGCTAAAAGTGGGATTGTATTATTCTTTAATTGACTGGTCGTATCCTGATTACCCGGCGCATCTGCGCAATGAAGTTCGTTACGAAGACGATGAAGAACGTTGGAATAAATTCACTGATTTCTATTTTACTCAAATGAATGAGTTATCTAAACGCTTTAATCCTGACTTATATTGGTTTGATGGTGATTGGGAGCATTCTGCTGAAGAGTGGAAGTCAAAAGAATTACGGGAATTAATGTTGCGTTACAACAAAAAAATCATCCTTAACAGTCGCTTACAAGGCTATGGTGATTATGATACACCCGAACAAGGCGTTCCACTTAAAAAGCCCAATAATCCTTACTGGGAGTTATGCATGACTATGAACGATTCATGGGGCTATCAACATAATGATCATAACTACAAAACACCATATCAGTTAATACGGATATTTGTGGACTGTATTAGTATGGGAGGTAACTTGTTGTTGGATATTGGCCCCAAAGCAGATGGTACAATTCCTCAACCGCAAATAGATATTTTAAAAGAGTTTGGTCGCTGGACCAACAAACACAGTGAAGCTGTTTATGCTACGCATGCTGGTATTGAGCATAAGTATTACCACGGACCAAGTGCTATATCTAAAGATGGGAAAACACTTTATTTATACCTGGACAGAGTACCTAATCATAAGCTTATGGTTAATGGTTTGGATACAGGCGTTGAAGCTGTGCGTGTTGTAGGAAACGATGAGCAACTCGCTTATAAATTTAATAACAACCTGCTTTCAATCGATGTTAAAGCTAAGCATTGCGATCCTACAATGACCGTTATTGCTGTTGATTTAAAAAACAATATTCGATTGGTAAACCCTGCCATAAGTCTTCAGGAACATGAGTTAGCTGAGGTTATGAAGAACGAGCAATGGAAGGCCAAGCATCAAATTGCTTTAAATGACATGGATAAGCCAATTGCACATGGTCATTACAATGGAGCAACTGGGTTATCGAAAGATAAGAATATACTTTACCTGATGGTGGATGGTCAAAACAATGGCCCTCTTGTATTACGTGGCTTAAAGAATAAAATTAACCGCATATGGGTTGTTGGTAACGGAACAAAACTCAGCCACAAAGTAATTGGGAAACAATACTGGAGTGAAGTACCTGGTATTACTTATATAGATTTACCTCATAAGGTACTGGATAATAAAATGACCGTTATTGCTGTGTTGCTTGATGGTGAACTGGATTTATACAGAGGCAAAGGGCATGTGATAGAAAGTAATTAGATTTTTTTCATTTATATCAGGTTTTAGGTCGTTTTCATCAATGTTGATGAAAGCGACTTTTTTTATCAGGCTAACTATTCGTAATCGATGTCTTTTGTTAGGAAATTAACAATCAAATAGGGTTGTTTTCTTTTAGATTGTTATTTTTGCGTATCATTTACCTACACATTACTCATTATGAATAAGAGCAAAGAAATTATATTATTAAATATTTCAGGAGAGGATAAACCTGGTTTAACGGCCATATTAACGGGTATTTTATCGCATTACGGAGTGAATATTCTTGATATTGGGCAAGCTGTTATTCATGAAGATTTAGGTCTGGGTATACTTTTTGAAGTACCTGAGGCGGCAGAATCAGCTCCGGTGCTTAAGGAGCTCTTATTTAAATCCTATGAGCTTGGTTTAAATCTGAAGTTTACACCTGTTACAGAAGATAAGTACAAGGAATGGGTGGGGCAGCAAGGTAAAGAACGATTTATCATCACGTTGTTGTCCCGTAAATTAAGTGCAGAACAACTGTCTCAGGTGACAGGAATTATTTCAGGACAAGGACTTAATATCGATTATATTTCACGATTAAGCGGACGTGTTTTATTGGATGATCACGAAGGAAATGATAAATCAGTAGTTGAGTTTTCGGTTAGGGGAACACCTAAGAGTGAAGAGGGAATGAAGCAACAGTTTATTGATATATCAAAAACTGCAGGTGTAGATATTGCTTTTCAGGCCGATAATATATTCCGTCGTAATCGTCGCCTGGTGTGTTTTGATATGGACTCAACCTTGATTCAGACTGAAGTGATTGATGAGCTAGCCATTAAAGCTGGTATTGGGGATAAGGTTAAAGAAATTACAGAAGCGGCCATGCGTGGTGAAATTGATTTTAACGAGAGTTTCATTCAGCGTGTTAGCTTGCTCAAAGGCTTAGACGAGAGTGTGATGAAAGAGATTGCCGAGAGCCTGCCAATAACCGAAGGTGCCGAACGCCTGTTTAAAACCCTTAAGAAATACGGATATAAAACAGCTATTCTTTCAGGTGGTTTTACCTATTTTGGTAATTATCTGAAAAGTAAACTTGATATCGACTATGTATTTGCCAATGAGCTTGAGATAGAAAATGGAATACTAACCGGTAAGCATAAGGGTGAAATAGTCAATGGGGAGAAGAAAGCTGAGTTATTAAAATTATTAGCTTTTAAAGAAGATATCCATTTAGAGCAGGTGATTGCCGTGGGTGATGGTTCAAATGATTTACCCATGCTGAAGTTGGCCGGCTTAGGTATTGCTTTTCATGCAAAACCAAAAGTAAAAGAATCTGCCAAACACCATATTTCAACTATTGGGCTGGATGCCATTCTTTATTTACTTGGCTTTAGAGACAGGGAAATTAACCTGTAAGCGAGACACCTTCAAAACCTCTTCGTGCAACAATACTTAACAGATTGCCTGTTTTGAAGGAACTGACTTTTTTCTATTTTTGCGCCTAATTGATGTAAGCATATGGGAAAGGGGATATTTCATCGTTCAGAATTACTTCTTGGAAAAGGAGTAATGGAGGCTTTAGCCAGCAAAAAAGCAATATTATTTGGTATTGGTGGTGTTGGAAGTTGGTGTGCAGAAAGCTTAATTCGCACAGGGCTTCAGAACTTAACAATTGTTGATAGCGATTTGGTAGATATTACTAATGTTAACAGGCAATTGATGGCCACAACAATGACCGTTGGGCAGGTAAAGACTGAAGCGTTGAAAGCTCGATTATTAGATATAAACCCGGAGGCTAATATAATCGATATTCAGCAAATTTATAGTCGGGATACAGCCCCCGATTTTAATCTGGACGAATATGATATCATTATTGATGCCATTGACAGTTTAAGCAGTAAAGCACATCTGGTGCAAAATGCTGTAGCGAAGGAAGCCATATTTGTATCGTCAATGGGAGCAGCTTTAAAAGTGGATCCTACACGTGTTCAGGTTGATTCATTCTGGAAGGTAAAAGGTTGTCCGTTGGCACGAAAAGTTCGTAAAATGCTTCGGAAGTGGAAAGTGCAGGAGAATGATTTTCCGTGTGTTTATAGTGATGAGGTGCTCGAAAATGAAGGCGCTTACCTGATTGATCAACACAAAGATGATCCTGATATTCTTCACGAAGAAGGGCCTGGTAATCCTGAGTTACTAAACCATAAGTGGGACAAGAAAAAAGCATCAATTAATGGAAGCTTATCGCATGTAACCGGTATTTTTGGCTTTACACTAGCAGGCCTGGTTATTCAGCAAATAAGGGAAGGAGTGAATTGATTCTATTGCTGAAAGGTATTTAATAAAAGGGGTTGGAAGTATTTAGGGCCACAGAAGACACAGAATAGCACAGAAAAAAAGACATAAGTCAGATGACTATCTGCAAGCTGTATCCCAATACTTATTATCATAACGGGTGACTTATAACAACAATGATCGCACTAATATTACTTTAATGCGATCATTGTAGTTTTATGTGGTACGAGGCTTATTCAAAAATCTCGTTTAGTAATCCCCCGCTGCTTTCTTTGCCAGAGTTTTTACCTCCAGGGGCAATGGCTCTGATGAGTTTGTTAATAGGCATTGATTGTAGCCACACCTTACCTCTACCGCGCAGGGTAGACAGGAAAAGGCCTTCGCCACCAAACACCATTGATTTTAAACCACCGGCCGATTCAATACTAAAATCAATACCATCGGTAAAACCTACTACGCATCCTGTATCAACGCGTAATGTTTCTCCATTCAGTTCTTTTTCAACCAGGGTACCACCCGCATGGATAAATGCTTTACCGTCTCCCTCCAGTTTTTGAAGAATAAAGCCTTCGCCACCAAAGAAGCCGGCTCCAATCTTTTTATTAAAATGCATTGATAATTTGGTGCCCAATGCTGCACACAAAAAAGCATCTTTCTGAACAATTACACGTCCGCCAAGCTGGCTTAGGTCAAGCGGAACAATAGTACCGGGATAGGGGGCAGAGAAAGCCACATGTTTTTTGCCGAAACCACGATGGGTAAAGTGAGTAATAAATAACGATTCGCCGGTAATAAGGCGAGATGCACCAGCTGCCAGCTTACCAAAAAAACCTTGCGACGGATTAGAGCCATCGCCCATTTTAGTTTCAAACTCAATGCCTTCTTCCATATATAGCATGGCCCCGGCTTCGGCAATGACCGTTTCATGCGGATCCAATTCAACTTCTACAAACTGAACGTCGTGCCCTTTAATTTCGTAATCAATTTCATGTGAATTCATGGTGTTTTATTTTTAGATTATTGTTGTGTTTGATCAATCTGAAGTTGTGGCATCATGTCTCTTTCAATTTTCTTTCTGGCCGATTTATATCCAATGTCTACAATGTCTTCAAATTTATGGAAATCCCACATAGAGAAGTTATTCAGCTTTTTTATTTCGAAATAAAAGTCACAATGCAATTTGCTTATCCGTTGGTTTTGAATAATCGATAAATTAAAAACGCGCTCAGCCACGTCTTTCGCATTTTTAATAGAATCAATTTTCTTGTCGACAATAACACTTGAACCTATTACAGTATCGCATTCAAACATTAAAGGTTCGGCGGGCAGATTCATAAAAACACCACCATCAACATAGGTGTAATTATTAATAACTATCGGTGTAAAGGCAACAGGTACACTGCAACTGGCCATTATCCAGTCAAATAATTGATCTCCTTTATTGATGACTTTTACTTTTCCGGTGATGAGGTTGCTGGCTGTAACACTGAATGGAAGTTGCAATTGATCAAAATTTTCATGACCAACATGTTTAAGGAGAGCTTCTTTAGCGCCACTTAAATTGACAAGTCCACCCTTTAATATGTCAATTTTAAACCAGTTCCATACTTTTTCTGCTCGTAATAGTGTCAATATTTCATCAGCCTTAAAACCAGCTGCATAAAGCACCCCAACTATCGAACCCATGCTGGTGCCTGCCAGTTGATGTACAGGTATGTTATATTCTTCCAGGGCTTTGAGTACACCAATGTGGGCAAAGCCTTTAGCTCCGCCACCTCCCAGGGCTAAACCAACTTTACCAAGATGCTTCATTAAATGACTTCTTTAAGCAGGGTTTTAATGCCATCTACATCATCAATCTGGTACTCCTCCTCAAGCTTTTTCCAGTCGATAGTCATGCGCAATGTATTATTCTGAAGTAGTTTGGCAACATCTTGTTCACTTAGAATAACAGATGCTTTGTAGTACGAGACATTCCACTTTTCAATGAATTTCTCTTCTATGTTTTCCGTAAAGGTTGTTGTGACTGTAGAGCCATCAGTTAATTCAAGCGTCATGCTTCTGTCTTTGGTTGTATAGCCAAAGTAACGGTTGGCATCGCCCAATTGCATCATAAACTCAAAGTTAAGGCTGATTTTCCCTTTACTGTTGGTTGCAGTTGCTGAACATCTGACCCTTCCTTTTTCTTCACCAAAAAAGCGTGATAGCTTTTTGCTGACAGCATTGCATATCTCTATTTTATCTGCTGTAACTTCCTTACTGGCATCAATTTCAACCTTACCAAGGGCCACAGCCGGAGCTACTGGTGTAGTAACAGGAGCTGGTGTCTCTGCTGTTACCGATGTTGAATTAGATTGTGTGATGTCTTTTTCGTATTTCCAGGTTCCATTTTCATATAAAACAACAGTTTCACCATGCTGTGTAATGGCTTTAACGGTTTGTGAGTTTGAGCTGAATGCAAAGGCAAACAGGACTGATAATAGTAATATGTATCTCATAATAAACTTTGATTTTGCTTAAAGATATGAAAAAGACGCTTTGTTAAGTTTAAAAAATGATTCAAACGCCACATTAACCGATGCAATGATATGTGAACCTTTTAAACCACTTATTTTTTGCAAACGTTTGCTATAAGAGTTGTTCAATTATTATCAGGGTGAACAAGGCATATCATAATAAACAGGAGTGAAATGTAAACATCATAAAATGAGTTAGATGAATATTGTTTTGTACACTGTAGAGACTGCCAATGCCGGATGCATGTATAGGAAGATAATGCATTTCGATTAAAAACTTTTTACCTTTGACATTCACCTCTACCGCATTTTATGATCTGATTGAACTGTATGTACTGCAATAGAGTACATGCATGTTGAACTGTATTCTAGTTTTAAAATTCATGTAGTATGAAGAAGTTATTACTAATTCAACTTTTGTTGTTAATGGGCATTAGCCTTTGGGCCGATGAAGTGAAATCTCCTAATGAACAATTAAGCTTAAGCTTTGAGCTTAAAGATGGTGTGCCAACTTACCAATTGTCATTTATGGGCAAAGAAGTGATTAAAGAAAGTCGCTTAGGTATAGAGTTAAAAGATGCCGATGATTTAATGGATGGGTTTGAGCTGACAGCTGTAGAGCAAAGCTCATTTGATGAAACCTGGCAACCTGTATGGGGTGAGTGGAAAGAAATTCGTAATCATTATAACGAATTATTTGTGTCATTAACTCAAAAAGACAGCAAGCGTATTGTAAATCTTAGGTTTCGTCTGTTTGATGATGGTTTAGGGTTTCGTTATGAGTTTCCTGAGCAGGATAATATGACCTACTTCGTTATAAAGGAGGAGAATACTGAGTTTGCCATGGCTGGCGATCACAAAGCATTTTGGATAGCTGCCGATTATGATACACAGGAATATGATTATACAGAATCGAAGCTGAGTGAAATAAGAGGCTTGATGAGCACCGCTGTAACCGGCAACGCTTCACAAACTCCATTTACCGAGCCGGGTGTTCAAACGGCTTTGATGATGAAGAGTGATGATGGTTTATACATCAACCTTCATGAAGCGGCTTTGTATGAATATTCGTGCATGCACCTGGCGTTAGATGATAAAAATATGGTATTTACATCGCACCTGACACCTGATGCACGCGGAGACAAAGGATATATGCAGGCTCCATGTATGTCGCCATGGCGTACTGTTATTGTAAGCAATGATGCTGCCGATATCCTGATGTCAAACATCACACTTAACCTCAATGAACCATGTGCATATGAAGATGTATCATGGATTGAACCAGTTAAATATATTGGTGTATGGTGGGAGATGATTACAGGAAAAGGTTCATGGTCGTATACTGATTTACCAAGTGTTAAACTGGGAGTAACTGACTATTCTAAAACAGAGCCTAATGGAACTCACTCAGCCAACAATGAGAAGGTTAAGCGCTATATTGATTTTGCTGCCGAACATGGTTTTGATGCTGTATTGGTTGAAGGCTGGAACGAAGGCTGGGAAGACTGGTTTGGAAAGTCAAAAGACTATGTGTTTGATTTTGTAACACCATATCCTGATTTTGATGTTGAAATGCTTCGCGATTATGCCAAAAGCAAAGGAGTACGTATTATGATGCATCATGAAACCTCAGGTTCTGTCCGTAACTATGAGCGCCATATGGATAAAGCTTATCAGTTCATGGCTGATAACAACTACAATTCTGTAAAAAGCGGATATGTGGGTGACATCTTACCCCGTGGCGAACACCATTATGGACAATGGATGGTGAATCATTACCAGTACGCTGTTGAAAAAGCTGCAGAGTACAAAGTAATGGTCAATGCGCATGAGGCTGTTCGGCCTACAGGACTGTGCCGTACCTATCCCAACCTTATTGGAAACGAAAGTGCACGTGGAACTGAATACGAGGCTTTTGGAGGTAACAATGTAAACCACACTACCATTCTGCCTTTTACGCGTTTAATAGGAGGACCAATGGATTATACACCTGGTATTTTTGAGCCTGATGTTAGCCAGTATAATCCAAATAATGGTTCAAAGGTACGCACAACAATAGCCCGTCAGCTGGCCTTATATGTTACTATGTACAGCCCGTTGCAAATGGCTGCCGACCTGCCGGAGACCTATGCCAAACATATGGATGCTTTCCAGTTTATAAAGGATGTGGCCATTGACTGGGACGATACTAAGGTGCTGGAAGCCGAGCCGGGCGATTATATTACATTCGCACGTAAAGAAAAAGGTAGCTCTAGCTGGTTTGTTGGTCGCACAAACGATGACCAGGAACGTACATCAAAAATAAAGTTCGATTTCTTAGAGCCTGGTAAAAAATATGTGGCAACCATTTATGCCGATGCAAAAGATGCGCATTGGGAAACCAACCCAAAGGCCTACCAGATTAACAAATATGTAGTTACCAGTAAATCGAAGCTATCGCAATACTGCGCACCTGGAGGAGGCTATGCCATCAGTGTTGTAGAAGTGAAAGAAAAAAAGGATATTAGAGGAATTAAACGCCTGTAACAGGGTTTAATTTTGGTTAAACGATAAAGCTCCCATTGAAAAGTCATTGGGAGCTTTTTTTATGAGGTTTTTAACTAGCTGCCCCTTCGCCTGCGGCACTTTCCCCGGGGGAAGATTTGATTTACAGCTTGATAATGCATTCTTCAGGATTAAATCCGTTATTTTATTTTAGCCAGCTGTAAATCAATGCTCCACTAGGGGAGCTTCCGCCTTTGGCGGATGAGGGGGTATTTGACGGCATAAGAAATCACTGCATATCAATAATTTTTCCTATCTTAAAAACAAACTTAAAAATAATAAGCTATGACAGATGATAACACCAAATTAGTTCCTGTATTTAATGGTACACCAATGGAGGTCGAGATGCTTTGTCAGGTACTGAAAGACAATGGAATTGAGGCCAGTATGAAAAACCAGCTAATAGGGATGGTGGCACCTCATCATACAATAGATGGCGCCGATGTGCTGGTGATGGAAAAAGATAAAGAAGCGGCTCTTAAATGGGTTGAGGAATTTAAAAAAGCAGAGTAGCGCTCTCATAAAAACATAAAACCCGCCTGGTACCTTTACCTGGCGGGTTTTTTTAGGGCAGAACCTGTTCGTGGTTATTAAATACTAACTTTCCTGTTCTTCAGAGTCTTCTTCATTAGCACCTGTTGAGCTGATCAGACCATTATATTTGGCTGCCAATTCGTTTAGTTGCTTCAGAAGTACATCATATCCATCATCAGGTTTAATGGTATGATAAGCTTCAATAATTGATACCAGATGACGGTAGTTGTCAATGCTTACCTTTATCAATTCACCTGTTGCTATCTGGTCTTGAGCTGCCGATTCTTCGACACGAGCCAGGTAAGTTTCATTAAACAGGTTATTGCTTGTTTGCATTTCTTCAGCCACATCTGTCATATGGATTTTTGCCAATGCAGTAACTCCCGTTTCAGTGGTTAAATCGTTGTAAAGATTCGATAACACACTGGTTTGAGATTGATAATTCAAACGGTGGAGTGATTTACCATACTTATCTATCGTATTTAATACTGTTTCAGCAGCATCACGTATCTCAGCATCAAAATGATTGCTATATGCCCGGGCCACAAGGCTTAGGCAAACAATTGCATCATCGCGCCGTTGGTCATATTGGGTCAGTAACTTGGTAATGTTACTTTTCCTTTCTTTTTTAAAGGCCTTTACCATGTCGGTATTGCCTTCATTAAACGTTTGCAGTGGGGCATCCAGATTTTTATTCTCATGCCTTTTGCAAAGTTCCTCAGCATCCAGCAAATACTGAATGCATTCGCTTTGGTTGTAACTCCCAAAATAAGGGGTTGTCTTTCCCATATTAATTAGAATTAAGAACAGGTTCTGTATATATAGAAATAGAAATGTTCATGCATACTGCACGAGCATTTCCAAACGTTTTGAAACCGTCCTGCAGGTTGCAGGGGCATTTCCAAATGTTTGGAATCCTTCCTGCAGGTTGCAGGGCCATTTCCAAATGTTTTGAACTCTTCCTGCAGGTTGCAGGGACATTTCCAAACGTTTTGAACTCTTCCTGCAGGTTGCAGGAAAAATTCCTATCATTCCTAATGAGCCGGTTTACCTGGAAATGCTCTGAAATCAATCACAGCACTACAGCCTGAACATTTAAAAAGAAATGAAGTACGTATTAAAATATTAAACTGATGTTTAGTTGAGATGAATGGGCATAATGTCAAAGAACGTCTACATGCTAAAAGTGTTACATGTAAAATAGAGTCTCTTTAAATACGCCCTGTTAAGTTTTGTATTAACTAATCAATTAATACACTATTTACCTCGCTAGTAACTGTGAATATAAAAACAATTAATAATATTGCAAAATACTATGTAAAGAAATATAATAATAGTATAAATTTGGCCGTTAATGATGTGGAGCCTTATTGGAAACATCTCCAAAAGATCATTCTACAATAAGACCTACTATTAACCCCGAAACTAATTTGAACTCATTTAACCCATGAAAAACCTATTACTAATCATCATTCTTGTGTTTAACCTGAGCTTTAGCACAAAGGGTGATGAACGAAACTTCGAATTTGCGCCCAATCAGCCTACTTATATTCAGTTTGTTGTTAAAAACCTTAATGAACCACAGGCCTATTCTATACTTATTAATGAAACACTTCCGTTAAGGCAACGGACCTTAAGTGTTGAATTTATCCAAAACGGGAGTTTTACTAAAACAATTGAAATTAATCATCCCGTTTATGTACCAATGTATAGTGGTAAAGAAATCATCAACTTGTTTGCCATACCCAATGATACCTTAACACTAACATTGGATTATTCGCTAGGTGATAAGCTTAACGATGTAGTTAGCTTTTCCGGCTCTACCGGTGACATTAGTTATTATTTGACTCATATCCGTCAGTACTTCTGGGGTGCACCTTCGAAAACTCAGGGGGTTGATGAGTATAACGCAATAATGGACAAGCGATGTAATGCCGAACTTGCAAAACTGGATTCGATGATTCAAATGAACCATCTGCCGCAATGGTACTATCCAATTGAGTCGCTTAATATCAAACTGGATGTTGAACGTAACAAAACGGATCAGTTTTCGCAACGTGGCTGGATGCATAAGCAGTATTTTGACAGGGAAGTGAAATTTGATCGAAGGTTTAGCGATGTTGGCAAAAACCATTGTTGGATTGAAAACAATATTTACTATTTGAGTAAAATTCGCCCATGTAAATTTGATTCATTGCTTCAAATGGAAACAGCAACTGATGAAATTATTCTGGAATACATACAAACCAATATTGATGTTTTAAGCAACGAAATTACAGGTTATGAGTTGTCTTATTATGTCGCCTCCCGAATATCTGTATTGTTCTTTGGTAACTCCTTACTCAAACTCACACCACCAGAATTTAAACGAAAAACGAAAGAGATAGACGATTTAATTGCGCGAAACAGGCATTTGATAGGCGATTCGTTAATTTACAAGGAATTAACAGTCGAAAAAGAAAAGAAATATTCGGAGTATAAAAACCAAAACCTGTTAAGCAAAGGTAACAAGGCTCCTAACTTTTACCTGCAAAATAAAGCAGGTGAAACAAGAAATCTTAAGGATTATAAAGGTAAAGTAGTGCTGTTAAATTTTTGGGCAACTTATTGTGTACCTTGCATCCAGTCTATAAGCGAAAAAAATGAGCTTGCAGAAGAGCTGAAGGAGTCTGATTTTGTGCTCATAAATATTTGTATGGATACTAATTATAAAAGCTGGCATCATATTATTGATTCAAAACAGTTTAAAGGTGAACACCTGATATGTAAAGGCAACTGGAAAGATAACCTGTCGGGCAGTTATAATATTTATAGCGTACCACATTACACAATTGTTGGACGCGATGGATTAGTTATTCATAATGGGCGTATTGAAGACTTAAAAGAAATTCTTAAACAGACATTGTAATCAAATGAAAACAACCACACTTTTTATAATCGTTTTATGTCTAGCAAGTTTAGTTAGCTGCAAGCAGCAACAAAGCACCGTATTAAAAATCATGTCCTACAATATTCGACATGGTCATGGCATGGATAATGAATTGGATTTATCGCGGGCGGCCGGTATCATAAAATCACAGGCACCACATTTATGTGGCTTGCAGGAAGTTGATAAAATCTGTGGTCGCTCTAATGGTATTGATCAAACCAGCTACCTGGCCCAACAAACAAATACAACAGGTACTTTTGGTCAATTTATGAATTTTGATGGTGGCGAATATGGAATGGCTACATTGTCAGCCAAACCCCTGATTTCAAGTAAAGTTTTAGAGTTGCCTCAGGGACTTCACGAGCCTCGCGTTGCTATTGTGCATGAGGTAGAAGTGGCCAATGGCTGCACCATTGTTTTTGCCAACGTGCATTTTGACTGGATTGAAGGAGAGGATGGGGTAGCGAAGCGTTTAAGTCAGGCCCGCGAACTGATGCGTTATATTGACACATTGAATAAGGCCACTGTAATAACAGGTGACTTTAATTGTACACCCGATTCACCTACCATGAAATACTTTGCAGCAGAAGGCTTTATCTTTATTGATAAAGGCAATGATAAGCTCAGCTATCAGGGTGAACAGCCAATGGAGATTGATCATGTTATCTACCGCCACTCTCATGGTGTTCGCTTTAAAACCAAAAGCATACAGTTGTTGGATGAACCTGTGGTGTCCGATCATCGTCCTTTGGTTGCCGAGCTTGAAGTTCTTTATTGATGAATTGATACATAGAAGAATAAACTTATAAACTGTTAAACTTATTAGCCTGAGTTCGATTTAAATTTCATCTTCTGATATTTACCCGTTTTCTTTATTTAACCACTTCATTTTCATAACTTAAGTAATCGTAATGCAAAGCTGCTCAATTTATAGTAAGAGCAGCTGTAAGCTTATATACTAGACTTAATGATTTAAGCTATGGTACTAACGGTTACATTAAACCCGGCAATTGATAAAATTCTGATTGTTGATGCTTTTGAGCTTCACAAATTACACCGCTTAAGAAAAGGTGAAATGAGCATGGTGTCGGCAGGTGGCAAAGGAGTTAATATTGCCAATACCTTAAACAAAATGGGTGATGAGGTGATAGCCTCGGGATTTGCAGGAGGGCATGCCGGTCATATGTTGTGCGATGCTATTCGTAAAGAAGGCATCACAACCAATTTTATATTTACCCAGGGTTCTACACGTACTAATATCTCCATCCTGGATCGAAAGAATGAAACTTTGACCGAGGTCAATGACTTTGGACAGGAAATACCCGAAGAGGATATTAGTTTCTTTATGGAGAATTATGAGCGATTATTGTCACGCGTAGAGATAATCGCAATAGCCGGCTCATTGCCCCTGGGTGTGCAGCCTGATATTTATATAAAGATGGTTGGTATGGCCCGGTCACAGGGCAAAAAGGTTATGGTACATACCTCGCCCAAATATTTGCCGGTATTGATGGATGCGCAACCGTTTTTAATTAATCCTGATATGCGTTCCAATCATTCTGTTTTGGGTAAAGAAGTTGATGGCGTTGACCAATTTATAAGCACTGGTCGCAAGATTCTTGAGAAATGCCCTCATACAGAATACATCATCTTTACACACCGATTGGAGAATGTGGTGGTAGTTACTCACAAAAAAGCCTATGTGTTGCGACCTCGCGATATGAATATAGTTAATATGCTTGGTTATGGTGATGCTTATCTGGCCGGTTTTATTCATGCTTATATCAGTGATAAGAAAGAGCGGGAAGTCTTGCAATATGCATCGGCAGCAGGCCTCACCGATGTTGAAGACATTTACAAAGAGATACAAGATATTGATAGGATAGGCGAGAATTTGTCAAGGATTGATATTGAGGAAATAAAGCTTTAGCGAAAAGCCCATTAATGGCGATTTGTTTTTAAGTGAGCTTAGCACTACATCTGAAGACGATAAAGAAATGAAAAAGATACGAGATTATATTCACAGAGATATCACCTGCGTAAATGAAAACTCCAGTTTACGCAGGGTTATAAATACAATGAAATTACACCGTTTGAGTGCGTTACCGGTAGTTAATAAGCTTGGCGAATATGTGGGCTGTATCAGTGAACAGGATGTTTTAAATGAGGCGATACCTGCATATATGAAATCCATGTATGACACTTCATTTATGGCAGGATTAGATCAGATTACCATTCATTTGAAGGACAAGTTGGAACATAAGATCATCGACTTTATTGATAACGACTATCCTTATGTCTCGCCTGATGAAACAATGTCGTACGCTGCCGATCTGCTTTATCGTCAGAAAGGAACCATTTTACCTGTTGTAGAAGATAAAACGCTCATTGGATTATTAACGCGTATTGAAATATTATCACTTTCATTACATATTTAAACTGAGGTCGAAATTCAATGCAGATCTCAGGTTATAACTAAACAAGCCGCTCGTATGTTTTTATTAATAGCTGAACAGATAAATACTTTTCACGTTCTTGTAGCCATTGTTGTTTTTTTACTGACATTTACCTTAATAACCACCGAAAAGCTACCCAATGCCATTGCTGCTATGTTAGGTGGTGTCCTGTTTGTGGCTTTTCATATAATCAGTCAGGATGAGGCTGTCGATTACATCGATTTTGATACCATCGGTTTATTATGCGGCATGATGATTACGGTTGCCATAATGCGAAAAACAGGATTGTTTGAATATATTGCCATTAAAGGGATAAAAATCACCGGAGGTAATCCCTGGCGTATTCTTGTTGTCTTATCGATTGTAACAGCTGTATTATCTGCATTTCTTGATAATGTTACTACCGTTTTAATCATTGTTCCATTAACCTTTGCTGTTGCCGATACCATTAAGATAAACCCACTGCCATTGCTTATTTCAGAGATACTTTTCTCCAACATAGGAGGAGCTGCCACGTTAATTGGTGATCCGCCCAATATCATGATTGGAGGCGCCACACACCTTGATTTTGTGGATTTTATCAATAATAATTTACCCATTGTATTGGTGGTGTCGGTGGTTACCTTCGGCTTATTAAAGCTTATCTACTATAAGAAATTGAATGCCATAAAGGTCGATACCGAAAAAATTGTGGCTTTTGATGAGAAAAGGGCCATCAAGGATAAAAAGTTTCTGGTTAAAAACCTGATTGTCTTTACCATCATTATGGGAGCCTTTATGACTCATCATATTCACCACATTAGCCTGGCAACAGTTGCATTAGGGGGTGGTTTTCTATTGATGATGGTTACTAAAGAAGACCCTGAAGAAATATTAAAGGAAGTAGAATGGCCTACCTTGTTCTTTTTTATTGGTTTGTTTGTTATTGTGGGTGGATTAGAGAAAACAGGGGTTATTACCTACCTGGCTGATCAAATGATTATTGCTACAGATGGAGAAGCCGTAAAAGCATCACAGCTCATTTTATGGATGTCTGCCGCTTGCACTACATTCATCAATAGTATTCCATACACAGCTACCATGATATCTGTTATTGAAAACATGGGAGAGGCAGCCGGTGGTAATGTCGATACGCTTTGGTGGGCACTTTCATTAGGGGCATGTTTCGGAGGAAACGGAACCATCATAGGTGCAGCTGCCAATATTATCGTAGCTGGTTTTACTCAAAAAACAGATTATCCTTTACGTTTTAAAGAATACTTTAAAATTGGACTCCCCCTCATGGTGGTGTCCATCATTTTAGCATCGGGATATATCTATTTGAGGTACTTTTTATTGTAGTTTAATAGTTGAGGAGTTGAACCGTACACATCTAACATCCCCCTTCGCCTTCGGCGCTTCCCCCGGGGGAAGATTTGGTTTACAGCCTGATAATTAATTCTTCAGGAATAAATACGTTGTTTTAGCCAGCTGTAAATCAATACCAACTGCACTCACGTCATCGGATTATTGGTATAACTTGACAAAAGCGTACTTCGTCAGTAAATTTCATATTGCATTTGGTCCTTGTACATATTTGAATACTATTTTAAACCAAAAAGATTTGATATGTCACACGAAAAAAGTTTACATGACGGGAAAAAGAAAAAAGATTCTGTTAGAACTTTAAAAGAAAAGAGAGCGGACAAGAAAGCGAAGCATGAAGATATTCCTCATGCGAGAAAACCACGCTCTCACAAGAAAATCGTTAATAATGTGTAGTTAACAGTTATTTTAAAAGTTAATAGATAGCCTGCAATCGATGCAGGCTTTTTTATTGCATTCGATTATATAAGCTGATAAATGAGAAGATCAGGTATTCATTAGTCGGTTATTTCAAAGAATTTATTAATTTTCACGCCAGAGTATAAACACAATTTTTACAATCTGCTATGAAAACATTAAAGCTGGCAATCTTTACATTATTACTGGTTAACTTATCCTCTTGCAAGCACAATAGTCAAGAAAGTATACCGCCCAATATTATTGTTTTTCTGGTAGATGATATGGGACCGATGGATACATCAGTACCCTTTATAACAGACTCGGCAGGAAATGTTCGAAACTACCCGTTAAATGATTTCTATCATACACCAAATATGGAATCACTGGCCGGTCAGGGCATCCGGTTTACCAACTTCTATGCTCACTCGGTGTGTTCTCCCACACGTATTTCTCTAATGACCGGACATAATTCGGCACGTCACAGGGCCACCAATTGGATCAGGTCAGAAAGTAATAACCGCACCGAATTTGGCCCTAAGGATTGGAATTGGGAAGGCCTGGATGGTACATCTGTTACTCTTCCGCGGCAGTTGCAACAGGCAGGATACAAGACTATACATGTTGGGAAGGCACATTTTGGTCCGGCTGCTCATGATGGAGAAGATCCTTTAAAACTTGGTTTTGACGTTAATATTGCAGGTAATTCCTATGGTCATCCCGGTAGTTATTACGGACAAGATGGTTATGGACATATTAAAGGGCAGGTAAAAAGAGCTGTTCCTGATCTGGAAAAATACCACAGAACAGAAACGTTCTTAACAGAGGCACTGACACTTGAAGCCAATGAAGCTATTTCAAAGGCCAGAGAAGAGGGTAAGCCATTTTTTCTGCATATGGCACACTATGCTGTTCATGCTCCATTTCAGTCCGATCCGCGTTTTGCAGATAACTATAAAGACTCTGATAAATCAGAAAAAGCTCAGGCTTATGCTACTTTAATTGAGGGTATTGATAAATCATTGGGCGATATTGTAGCCCATGTTAAAGAGCTTGGGATTGGTGAAAATACGCTCATTCTGTTCTTAGGTGATAATGGATCTGATGCACCTTTAGGAAAATCGAAATATAGTAGTTCATCACCCTTAAAGGGTAAAAAAGGCAATCATTGGGAAGGCGGTATGCGTGTGCCTTTTATTGCGTCGTGGGTAACGCCTGATGATACAAATAATGCTCAAAAACAATTACCTATACCATCGAATGCCATTCAGAAGCAAATGGGAAGTGTATTAGATATTTTACCTACGCTTTGTGAAGTTGCCGGAGCATCACCCAAATCCGATTATATAATGGATGGGTTTACCTTGCACAGCCAATTGGCCGGTAAGCAAAACCTTGATCGGACAGAAACATTTCTAAACCATTTTCCACATGGTAAACACCGCACCAATTATTTTACCAGCCTGGTGGTTGCTGACTGGAAGGTTATTTATCACTATCCAATAGAGGGTGAAGTCTGGTATGAATTATTCAATCTAAAAAATGATCCGTTTGAATCGCATAATTTAGCTGATGAAAACATTGATCAGTTAAGGGTTATGATGGAGTACCTGAAAAATGAAATGCATAATAAGAATGCATTATATCCTGAAGTGGAAGGGGAGCCAATAGCCTTGGTGATGCCTTAAAATTATATGGAGTTAGGGTGAAGGGAAAGAAGTGTTCAATTTTAATCGGGATGTCAGTATGCCTTGCTAAAATTGATTAATTTTCAGTACTTTACTATATACAAACCTAACTTTATTGTTATGATTACCAGTCCAAGCACATTAAGTTGGAAAGAAAAGTACAAAATTGATGTAGCCCGCATCGATTTAGAACACAAGTTGTTTCTTCGTCTCATTAACTCTTTTAAAATGGCCATGAACAAAGGTCGTTCTGATGACACCCTAAGGCGTATTATTGATGAAATAGAAAAGTATGCCAGTTTTCATTTTGCCAGTGAAGAAAACCTTATGGTAGCCATTAATTACCCTGAGTATGAAGAACACAGCTGGCGTCATAAAGAACTGTTGGAAACCTTAATGCAAAAGAAACAAAGTATTTCCGGTTTTGAAAACTTTCATCAGTTTTTGGTAGAATGGTTTATTGAACATACTACCGTTGAGGATATTCGCATCAAGCATTTTGTAGATGATTACAATATTGATGTTAAGGAATTCTGTTATGATATTCAGGAGGATACATTGTAAAACACAATTGTTATAAAAAGGCCTTCTGTATTTTTCAATTCAACCCTGGTCATTAAACTTTTAAATAAATCACGTGTTACTTTTTTGTAGCAAGAGGCTATTTGTGCTCTTGTGTTCCAATCCTTGTATACCTGAACTTTTGGCTTTTGAAGGAGTGTAGTAACTAACTGTAAACTGAGAAAGATGGCAAAAGAGTATTCTAATGGTGAGCTAACGATTGTGTGGCAACCCGAAAAGTGCACCCACTCAGGTGTTTGTGTTAAAACCTTACCTCAGGTATACAAGCCCAAAGAAAAGCCATGGATAAAACAGCATAGTGCCAAAACAGAACAATTGGTTCGACAAATTGATGCTTGCCCGTCAGGTGCTTTAAGCTATTATTTCAATAAGGACGATAAATCAGGGATCTTTACCGATAATGAAGAGCAAAAGAGATATGAACTACAGGTAGAAGGACAAACTGCTTTAATTGAATATATCAAGGCAAAAGGCACAATCTTTTTAACGCACACCGAAGTGCCTTCAGCACTAGAAGGGAAGGGGATTGGGTCGCGTATGCTGCTGCAGGCGCTGGTTGATATCAAACAAAAGGACATGACACTAGTACCCTTATGTCCGTTTGTAGCCGGATATCTTAAAAAGCATCCTGCCTGGAAAGAATTAGTGTTTAAAGGTATAAACATCGCATAGTATGTCACAGTTAAAACTCCCTCAACTACCGTATAATGCCTGGTCACAGTCAAGAGTATATCTGCATTTGATTCTTCAGATAATTGGAAAAACAAGACTGGGATTAACCGCAAGAAAGAATCACTGGTGGTACATCACCCTTTATCTTTCGCCCAGCGGATTTAGCACTTTTACCATTCCGGTTAATGAAGGAACCGGCTTACTATTCCTATACTTATCCATCTCCTGAAGGTATAGACCAGCAAACTTTATTGCCGCCTGCCGCCACCTGGGTCGACAGCAACGGAAGTCCCATGGCTTTTCTACGATACGAAAATGTCAGAACAGCCACTGATCCACGAAAGGATGTTCTCGACTTTTTAGAAAGTGCATACAAGGCAGGTGCCAGC
>JAKSBD010000702.1 GCA_022361295.1 Bacteroidales bacterium | reverse complement strand
TTATCAATAATGATATTTTTGGGAGATACCTTTACTCTGATTGGAATAATCTCCACACCTTCCTTATAAGCTTTGCGCAAGGTGTCTGCATAATCAGGATCAATATGATTGGCTGGTGCAAAGACAGAAACATCACTACGCTGAATAATGTATAACATAACTGCACGGATGCCTTCTTTCTTAAGTTGAATTAATTCATCAAGATGTTTCTTGCCACGGGTTGTTACCGCATCAGGGAAGCGTGCAAAGTCACCATCTTTCATTGTCACGTTTTTAACTTCAATGAAGCATGTTTCTTCTTTATTTTGTGCCATTATATCGATGCGACTGTTGCCCACTTTAACTTCGCGCTGAACATGAGAGTAGCCCTTTAATTGCTCTATTTCTTCATTTTTAACAGCTTCAAATGCAATCAGGTTGGGATGAGAGGTATTAATACCAACCCACTTATTATTTAGCTTGATCATCTCCCAGGTATAACGCGTCTTGCGTTTAGGATCTTTGGCAAGAGAGAGGTACACTTCTGCACCTTCTTCAATACAGGTTTTCATAGAGCCGCTGTTGGTACAATGTGCCACAACAATACTACCATCATCCAATCTGATATCACTCAGAAATCGTTTGTAACGTTTTATTAAATAACCGTGTATTAAAGGAGATTCAAATTTCATAACAAGAGTTTATCGGCTCTAAAATAGTTATAATTGTTAAATACGCATGATGCACTGTGGGTTTGTAGTGGGCTTTGAAATAATATAGGTATTAACCTGAGGTCGAAATTTAATATCTAACTCAGGCTGTATGTTTTGAAGATATTTCAATACGAAATTGAATTTCTAATGCAATTGTGGATTAAACCTTTATTTTTGCATCCGCTAAAAATAAATCAAATGGAGTGCAGAGAGAAATGTGGAGCCTGTTGTATAGTGCCTAGTATATCGTCGCCGCTACCAAAGCTTCCTGGGGGGAAGCCGGGAGGAGAGCCATGTCCACATTTAACTCAAGACCTGCAGTGTGATATATTTAATACACCAGAACGACCGGTTGTGTGCGGTGGCTTTAAACCTGAAAAAGAGTTTTGTGGTAGCTGTCGGGCTGAAGCCATTGAAATATTAGCTAAACTTCAAGGACTGTCAAGCTGGGAGCATTTGTAGTTAGCGTGTTTCTATTCTGCTATAAATCTGACCTTAGGTATTTTTCGATCAACCCTGTTTTCAAATTTCAATTTTGGGTAACCGATTAATATGGTGCTGTAAATTTCCTTATTGGCAGGTATGTGCATTGTTTCTTTAATCTTGCTGTTTCTTTTGGCGGCATTGACAATAAACCCGTTAATGCAGGTTGATAAGTTTAATAACTCAGCATACAAAGTAGCCATTCCTGTCCAAATACCGGCATCGTGGCAGGGCATGCCAACCGGATTTGATTCGCTGTGAATCACAATTAAGGCAGGTGCATTATAACAAATCATATCTTCACGCAATTCTGCCTTTTCCATAAACTTGCGTTTAGACTTTTCCATTTTTTTGAGAGCCTTTTTGCCTTTGAAAAAACGAATTAATGGTTTGGAGAACCGGTTAACAGACTTGTAGGCTTTACTTATTGTCTCAATGGTTAAATCATTTATCTCTTTTAGTTTGGCTTTGTTTGTGATTATTGTAAAGCTTAAACTCTGAAGGTTACTGGCTGTTGGGCTAAAACGCATGTGCTCAACAAATTCTTTTAATACTTCAGGAGATACCTGTTGTGTGCTAAAGATACGATGCGATCGTCGTTGTTGCATCAACAATTCAAAATCGTAAGGTTGAATATTATTTTGTGAAGTATTGCCTATTATGTTCTTGTTGCCTACTGCTTTACGAGGGCATGTGGCACCACAATGATAACATTTAATACAATTTTCACTAATGCTATTGTTTTCAATATCAATGCCTTCAACGGGGCATACGTTTTCACACTTTTTGCATTTAATGCAATTGTCTGCTGATATATTAACCATTTAATTTTGATTTTAGCGGAATGCAAATATAAGTATTGTCGCTACTTTAATGAAGTAGAATTGTTTTGTTGCCTGAGACTCTTTGATTATTTTTGCTTTCGTTAATTTGCCAAGCAAAACATAAAGAGGCATTTAGTTCATTAAGGTGAAATTGTTTTGAAAGATTATAAATTGAAGTTGTTTTATGTTATAGGGGACTTTCGGGAGTGACGTATTGATTTTCAGTGGCAAGGCTTAATTTTTAATTGTATAGCTTGTTCCGGTTTCTAACGGGAGCCTAAATGACGGAATAAAAATTAGCAGAAGCCAATGGAATAAAGATGTTACTCGTAAATTTTTAATATAACTTTAAATCACTTCATTATTAAGCGATTGTAATCTTAACTGTTTAAAATGATGATTGTTACAAAATGAAGAAGTTTTTTTATTGGCTTTATCAGCCTTATAAGTTTTTTATTTTCATTCCTCTGTTCACAATTGCCAGTTTTTTATTTTCATTTTTGGCCGCCAGCTTTTCTATCCTGGTAAATCCTCGTATAGGAAGTTTTTGGGGTGCTACCTGGGCAAGAGTTACAGGTTATCTCACGCCAATGGCGGTTACTGTAAAGGGGCGTGAAAATATTGATAAAACGCAATCATATGTTATCATTGCCAACCATCAGAGCGGTTACGATATATTCCTTCTTTACGGATGGTTAAACGTTGATTTCAAGTGGATAATGAAAAAGGAGCTACGCCATGCACCCGGTATTGGTTATGCCAGTCATAAAGTGGGGCATATCTTTCTGGATCGTTCCTCGCCACGTGCAGCAATGAAATCAATTGAAGAAGCGAAGCGGAAACTGCAAAACGGTACTTCAGTTGTTATTTTTCCTGAAGGAACACGCAGTGGTTCAAATCAAATGCGAAACTTTAAAAAGGGGGCTTTCAAGATAGCATTTGAATTAGGTTTACCAATTTTACCTGTAACAATTGTCGATACCCACAAAGTATACAAGAAAGGGCTTAACCTGATGCCTGGTAGTGTTAAGATGGTGATTCATCAGCCAATTAATACGATTCAGTATACGGATGAGCCCAACGAACTGATTGAACTGACCCGTTCAACTATTCAATCGGCATTGTGTTAAATAAAGACAAACTTATTGCCTGAATTGCCGTATGACATGCCTATGAAGTATATTTTTACCATTCTTATTAGCTTAATTTGTCTCAGTGCCACGGGACAGAAGTATAGTGTTAAATCAAAAAAAGCGATTGCGGGTTTTGAAGCGGCTCAATCCAGTTATGCCAATAATAAGCCACAGGAAGCTATTAAATATCTGAATGCCGCGATTAAAAAGGAGGAATCATTTATTGAAGCCTACCTTTTAATGGCCGACATACATTTTTCCAATAAGCAGTATGATAAGGAAATAAATGCTTTAAGTAAGGCATTGTCTATTGATAGTACATTTTTTGTGCCAGCCATATTTAATATGGGGGTGGCCAAGTATAATACCGGTCAGTACGATGAGGTGGAGCAGTGGATGAATACCTATCGCCAATATAATAAAAGTAAGCGCTCCAAGCTAAATCCAGATTTTTGGATTGAAAAAGCCGAATTTGCAAAGCAGGCTATTGTAAACCCTATTTATATTGAGCCGGTAAATCTTGGTGAAAATATTAACAGTGAGTTAGATGAGTATTGGCCAAGCCTTAGTGCCGATGGTGAAACAATGATTTTTACAGTTCTGGTTCCTCAAGACCCTTTGGTTGATGATGTTAAGTCACTCACCAAAAACGCCATAAACTTCCGTGAAGATTTCTATGTATCGAAAATGGGAGGTGATAGCTGGAAAGAACGGGAGGCTGTTATATCTTTAAATACAATGAGCAATGAAGGCGCTCAGACATTGAGTGCCGATGGTAACTGGATGTTTTTTACGGCTTGTGGTCGTAAAGGTGGCCGTGGAAGTTGTGACATATGGTTTTCGCGACGAACTATTGACGGCTGGAGTAAGCCAACCAACCTTGGAGCTCCGGTCAATACACCTTTCTGGGAGTCGCAGCCAAGTTTCTCTTCTGACGGTAAAACACTTTATTTTGTCAGTAGCCGACCAGGTGGTGAGGGGAAAAAAGATATCTGGAAAGCGACTATCGTTGGTTTTAAAAAAGACGGTACACCTTTTTTCGGTAAAATCGAAAATATGGGTGAAAATATAAATTCTGCAGGTAATGAGAATTCACCCTTTATCCATCTTGATAACCAAACATTATACTTCTCATCTGACGGATGGCCGGGCATGGGAGCAATGGATTTGTTTTATTCAAAATTAGATAAGGATAAAGGATGGCAGAGACCTGTAAACCTAGGGTACCCTTTAAACACAGAAAATGATGAAATTGGCCTGGTGATTACTGCAAAGGGAGATCTTGGTTATTTTTCTTCAGATGGTTTGCATGAGCGTGATGATAAAGATATTTATCAATTTACGATACCTCAGCAAATAAGACCAACACCTGTAACCTATATCAAAGGAAAAGTATTTGATAATGAAACATCGGAGGTATTATCAGCAGATATACGAATCAATAAACTAACCAACGGAGAGTTAGCTGTCAACGCTTTCACTGCTCCTCACTCTGGCGAGTTTTTGTTTTGTTTGCCAGCCGGTGATACTTATGCTTTAAACATCCAAAAGGAAGGTTATTTGTTTTACTCCGATAACTTTGACGTCAAATCAAAGGCATCTATTGAGAAGCCACAGGTCTTAAATGTGTATTTGAGTAAAATTAAGGAAGGTGCCAGCTTTATATTACGTAATGTGTTTTTTGCCAGTGACTCATACGAACTTAAGCCGGAGTCGCATGTTGAACTCGATTATGTGGTACGACTATTACAGTTAAATACTTCTGTTATTATTGAAATTGGCGGTCATACTGATAATGAAGGAAGTGCTTCATACAACCAGATACTGTCGGAAAAAAGGGCAAAAGCTGTTTGTGACTATTTAATAAGCAAGGGGATTCCTGAAGATCAGCTTATGTATAATGGTTATGGCTTTAGTCAACCAGTTGCTGATAACAAAACAGATGATGGAAGAGCTAAGAACAGAAGAACAGAGTTGAAGATAGTGAAGGAATAAAAAAAAAACTGCCCGAAGGCAGTTTTTTTTAAGTGTTTAAATATTTTGAGAGCGTATCCATCAGGATTTGCAATCTAATAGGTTTTGCCAGATAGTCATCACAGCCGGCTTCCATGCATTTTTCACGTTCACCCGACATCACGTGTGCCGTTTGTGCAATTACAGGAATCTCTTTGTTAATAGCTTTAATTTCACGAGTAGCTGTGTACCCATCCATTATTGGCAATTGCAAATCCATTAAGACCAAATCTATTTCATTGGCCTTGAATAGCTCTATAGCTTCTTTACCGTCCTTTGCCCAAAGGATTTTAGCATTTGTTTTACGCAATGCGGCATCAAAAAAAATCTTGTTGGTATCCACATCTTCAACTACTAAAATCACCTTGTCAGCCCAATCCTGAACCAGCGAATTGTTAATTGAATCACTCACACTCATTGTTTTTATAGATGGGTTAATATCCTAATTCGATTCCTAAAATAGCGGTTGTTTCTTTATTATCCAAAAAAGGACTTGAAAAAGAGGTGCTGTTATAAATCAGCTTATATAAGTTTTTTAAAAAAACAGAAGTAATTTACGATGCAGTTTGGAATGAATTTGGTTTTGGACATAACCTATTTTAATTAATTTCGTTGACCATAATATATTGGGGTTTGCATTGAGATGAGAACATACATTTTAGGTTTACTACTATTGGCTGTTTCTGCTTCTGCTTTTTCACTTAGCAGGGCCGATACTTTATTGCATCAACTTAGTGTTGAAGAAAAGGTTGCTATGCTTTTTGTTAAAGTTAAGAATAGTAAAGAGCCTGATAATGTTATGGTTGGCAATACACAATTCGATACCTTTTCAGCCCTTAATGTGAAAGACGGATATACAGATGACCTTGCATTGCCTTTTCCCAATGAAGAAACATTCCGCACAATTTCAAACTATAACACTGTCAGTAATTTGCTAAGTGATGCTTATTCAAAGGCACACATTTCTGGCTATGATGGCATTGTGACCTATGATAAATTGGCGAATGTTTCAAGACTATACGTCGGACACAATTCTATAGCGGATAAACGGTATAACCGAATTGTCAATTTTCCCTGCGAATTATTTGATGAACTGTTGGTTAAAACTGTAGATGAAAGAGAAGAAAGTAATCCACTTAATAATATGCCGGCCATTGCTATGTGGAGGCCATCCCTAAAAAGACAAATTTGTTTTGAAGATTTATTAGAGCAGGATATATTGTTTTGGGAGAATAAGAAAAAGGCTTGTTATGATGACATGGTGCAGGCAGTTTATAAGGGACAAATTGATGAAGCAAAGTTAGATAAGCGGATTCGTAAATTGCTTAACCACCATCTTGACTTTGAATTGAATGACAGCCTGGTAGAAGATAGGAAAAAGCAAATTGTTAATCGTTATAATGCTTACTGCAATTCTATAACTCTTTACCAGAGAAAGTTAATGTTCCCTGTGCAACGTGTTGATAGCTTGTCGCTATCGATTAACTTGTGTGCCAATAGTGATGTAAATGACTTTACCCGGTTATCGAAGTATTATCATCCTCTTGTAAGTGAGAAAGACTCATCAGCTTATGTGCAATTACTGGTATGCGATAATGCTAAGCTGTTAGCACAAGAGTTGTCAAAAATTGAAGGAGCCATATCAACAAAAAGCAAATATCATGCATTAGTCTTTATAGGTGAACTTGATTACCGAACCTACAGGAGAGCTGCCTGGCTATTTGATGCTATTGTGGTAATGCCGCAGGCCATAAGCGAATCACCGAAGCTTCTGGCCGAGGCCATTTATGGAGGGATAGATGTCAGTGGAATATCTCCAATTCATTCCGAGTTAAAACAATTAGGCTTTAAACGTGCAAAAGCTTCCAAAACAAGGTTGGCTTTCAATTCAGTTGCGCGAGAATTTAACAAGGACTCTATTGCTAAGATTGATAGTATTGTATACGATGCCATTAAGAAAAAAGCAACGCCAGGCGCGCAATTGATGGTTGTTAAAGGCGGCGACGTTCTTCTGCAAAAGAGTTATGGTTATCATACGTATCGAAAAAGACAGAGAGTTGCTAATGAAGATTTATACGATGTAGCTTCTGTAACCAAACTGGCTGTTACTTTTCCCTTGGTAATGATGCTGTATGAAAAGGGGCGGTTGGACCTGGATGCTAAGTTACCCGAATACCTGTCTGAAATTGATACAACTGATAAAGCTGATATTACCATAAGAGAGTTATTATTGCACCAGAGTGGATTAATCAGCTACATTCCGTTTCATTATAGGGCGCTTGATCGCGAATCATTGCGTAAACGATCATTGTATAGTCGCCATTACTCATGGCTATATAATATACGGGTTGACTCACGATTGTATCAAAATAAAAACGCCAGGTATCGAAAGGATGTTTTTAGCCAAAAGCAACATGATTTATATAAGCGGCAACTAACTTCAGGAATGTTTATGAACGAGACATACGTTGATTCAATGTATGCCCATATTTATAATTCTCCGTTAAGGGATTATAAAGATTACCGTTATAGTGATCTTGGTTATTATTTATTGCAGCGAATAATTGAAAAAGAAGAAAATGAAAGCCTTGATTCCATTTATTATAGTCGCATAAGTAGTTTGCTTGGTGCTGATAAACTTGTATATAAACCGCTTCATAACTTTTCGAAGAAACGTATTGTTCCAACCGAGAATGATTTGGGTTTCAGAAAAACACTTTTAGATGGTTACGTTCACGATCAGGGAGCGGCTATGTTAGGAGGAGTAGCTGCTCATGCCGGTTTATTTGCCAATGCCGGCGATTTAGCCAAGCTGGGGCAGATGCTTCTTAACGAAGGTAAATATGGGGGTATACAATATGTTAATGCACGTACAATAGGTGCATTTACCAAATCGGTAAACCATGGCAACAGACGCGGACTGGGCGTTGACAAGCCCGAACTGAATCCCGAAGACAACAGGCATGTTTCCCATAGTGTTTCGCAGGCATCTTATGGTCACACAGGCTTTACCGGTACCATTTTATGGATCGATCCGGAGAATGATATTATCTACATCTTTTTATCCAATAGAATTCACCCGCATTCCTACAACAAAAAGCTGATTAATATGAATGTGCGAACATAGATTCAGGATGTAATTTATAATACACTTCAATAATTTGTTAACCGTTAAATAATCATGCGAAACTTTCGATAACTTTTAAATTATTGTAAAAAGGTTATTAAAACTTTCTATTATTTCTATTTTTAATGATTATAAATTGTAAATTTGCATCTAATCTAAAACCACAAAACTTCAATTTAGAGTAGTTATGATAGAAAAATTCAATCAGAAAATTTCCCCGGCAGGGAAGTTCAAGAATGAAGGTTATCACGATGATCCTTATTTACGGGCTTTAATTACAAAGGATGAGAAGATCTCAACTAAAATTTATGGCTCTTCAACTGAAGGCTCTAAAGCAGTAGCTTCTGAGATTGCTTCAATTATAAAGATAAAAGAACTTGAAGGCGGAAAGTGTGTATTAGGACTGGCTGTTGGATCGGCACCAAGTGAGGTATATTCCGAATTGGTACGTTTGCACAAAGAGGATAACCTGAGCTTTAAGAATGTGATTGTTTTTAATGTAATGGAGTATTATCCAATTACACCAAGTGCATTGCAGAGCTTTAATCGAAATATACGCGAGAAGTTTTTTAACCATATAGATATTCCGGAGGAGAACATCAACTACCTTGACAGTACCATACCTCAGGAAAATATTTATGAGTTTTGCCATGCGTTTGAAGAAAAGATACAAAGAGTAGGTGGTATTGATATGCAGATTCTTGGTGTTGGACGGACAGGACATATCGGTTTAAACGAGCCAGGATCATCAGCCAACTCATTAACCCGAATTGTACCTCTTGATAATATTACGCGTACTGAAGCTGCTTCAGACTTCTTTGGTATTGATAATTCGCCGCGCAAGGCTATTACAATGGGTGTGAAAACAATATTGAATGCCAAGCGTATTCGTGTATTGGCCTGGGGTGAAGGTAAAGCTGCCATCCTGAAGAAAACCATCGAAGGAGATATGACGGAAGAGATTCCGGCATCGTTTTTACAGAAGCATGAAAACTGTAAAATGATTTTGGACGAGGCTGCAGCGGCAGATTTGATTCGTGTACAAACACCCTGGTTAATTGACAGTGTTGTTTGGGACGATCGTTTAATCAAGAAAGCTGTTCTTTGGTTGTGCCAAAAGGTGCAAAAGCCAATTTTGAAGCTAACCGATCGTGATTATAACGATAACGGTATGGGAGATATCCTGGCTGAAAGAGGCTCGGCTTACCAGACAAACATTCGCATTTTTAACGAGTTGCAGCATACCATTACCGGTTGGCCGGGAGGTAAGCCAAATGCCGATGATACCAATCGTCCCGAGCGTCAATCGCCTGAAAAGAAACGTGTTATTATATTTAGCCCACACCCCGATGATGATGTGATCTCGATGGGAGGTACCATGCTTCGTTTGGTAGATCAGGGGCATGAAGTACACGTTGCTTATCAGGTATCGGGTAGTATTGCAGTATCTGATGATGATGTATTGCGTTATCTTGATTTTGTAGGTGATTATGCCAATGGCCTTACAGAAGACGATAAGAAAATAAATGAGGAGCACAATAAGATTCGTAAGTTCTTAGCGAATAAAAAGGCTGATCAGATTGACTTACCTGAAGTGCGTCGCATTAAAGGTTTGATTAGGGTAGGAGAGGCTAAAGCTGGATGCCGTTATGCCAATGTAAAAGATGAGAATGTTCATTTTTTAAACCTTCCTTTCTACGAATCGGGAAGTGTAGAAAAGCACCCTATGGGTAAGGCTGATGTTAAAATTGTGGCCGACCTTATTAAAGAAGTTAAACCACATCAGATATTTGCTGCGGGTGACTTGTCTGATCCGCATGGAACACACCGCGTTTGTCTGGATGCTATTTTCCAGGCTATTGATGTTTTAAAGAAAGAAGCATGGATGAAAGACTGCTGGGTATGGTTATACCGCGGTGCATGGCACGAGTGGGAAATTCATAACATTGAAATGGCAGTACCTATCAGTCCTGATGAGTTGATGCGCAAACGTAATGCGATCTTTAAGCACCAGTCGCAAAAAGATGGAGCAATGTTCCTTGGTGGTGATAACCGTGAATTCTGGCAGCGTGCAGAAGATCGTAATCGCGGTACTGCTAAGTTGTATAATGAATTGGGTATGGCAGAATACGAGGCATTCGAAGCCTTTGTACGTTACGAATTCTTATAAGCTGAGTCTGATTTAACCAATGGCCTCAGGCTGTTAATAATAGATGGATAAGCCCGGAGCATTTATGTTTCGGGCTATTTGCTGAAAAATGTAGTTAGATAAAATAAAAACGTCACTATGTTTTTGAAAAATATCACCACGTTTAAAAAAGTAATCACTACGTTTTTTAAAATGATCACTACGTTTTTTAAAATGATCACTACAATTTAAAAAGTAATCACTACAATTTAAAAAGTAGTAACTACGATATTTAAAAACATAGTGACCTTTTGCGATTTTGATAAGGAGAATTTAGCAGAGTAATCGAAAGGTTTTTTCAAAAGCTCTCGATGTTTTTTAAAAATGTCTGGTTCTTTTTTCAAAAATCTTCGACAATATTTAGAAGCCTCCTTATGTTTTTCAGAAAAGCTTTGAAGTTTTTTTAAAAAAACACTGAAGTCATAAAAAAAGAGCAACCATTACTGATTGCTCTTCTATATTTACTTCTTATTCTTATTATCTGTTTGCTTTTAGCTTTTCGGCCATGGCAACACCTAGCTGCCAGCAAGCTTCGTACTTATCTTCTTTCAATGCATGTTTTTCTTCTACAGCATCGGCTACCTCTTCCCATTTTAGGTTTTCACCAACCTCACGCAGTTTTTTAACTGAAGCACCTGCCCATGTGAATGAACCTAATACTCCGAAATAATGGTTAGTAACGCCCATATGCTGTAGCTTGTTTGTCAAAGCTTCCATATTAGGGTGTAGCTCATTGCTATAAGTTGGACTTCCAAGGATGATACCTTTGAATTTGAAAATATCAGAAATAATGAATGATGGGTGAGTTTTGCTTACGTCGTAAACGCGAACATTTTTAATACCACTTTCGGTAATGGCACGTGCTGTTACTTCAGCCATTTCCTCAGTGTTACCATACATTGAAGCATAAGCTACAATCACACCTTCTTCACCTTCGTATTTACTCCATTGATCATACATTTCAATCATGCGTGCAATGTTTTCCCGGTAAACCGGTCCATGAGAAGGTGCCACCATTTTAAGATCCAGACCTCCAAGTTTCTGAAGAGCTTTTTGTACAGGGTTGCCGTACTTACCAACAATGTTAGAGTAGTAACGACGCATTTCGTCAATGTAGTATTCAAAATCCAACTCATCGTCAAAAATACCACCATCAAGTGTACCAAAGCTACCAAAAGCATCAGATGAGAAAAGGATTTGATTTGTTTCTTCGAAGCAAACCATTGACTCAGGCCAGTGTACCATTGGCACAGTGTAAAAAGTCAATTTATGCTTGCCAAGATCAATCGAGTCGCCTTCTTTTACAATTTCGAAGTTGCTGTTAATACCATAATACCCTTCAATCATTGGAATCGTCTTTTTGTTACCAACAATTTTCATTTCAGGATATAACTCAGTTAAAATGCGGATGGCGCCTGAATGATCAGGCTCCATGTGGTTAACTACAAGATAGTCAACCGGGCGACCATTTAAAATGGCTCTTACCTTAGCAATCCATTTTTCGAAATGACCTGCTTCAACAGTATCAATAATGGCTACTTTTTCGTCGGCAATAACATATGAGTTGTATGAAACACCGCGATCAAGCGGCCACATGTTTTCAAATAAGTTTGTGCGACGATCATTTACACCAACGTAAAAAATATCTTCAGAAAGATTTACCGGTCTGTACATATTTGTCTGGATTATATTTTATCTAATTTATTTCGGTATTTGAATGCGCAAAAATAGGAAAAAGTTAACGAGTAGAAAGAATAATTATCATGATATGTGTTGTTTGTGTATCTAAAAAGCAACAAAAAAAGCCGGAACTATCTGAACCGGCTTGAAAGTATTAATTTGATCCTTATACTTTGCGAATCAGTAACCAAACATCGTTGTATTTTTCATATTTATTCCTGATGGAGCCAATTTTATATCGTGCTGCATCCTCTTCGTTATAGGCCGATACCGATACGCGGTATAAACCATTTTCATTTTCAAGTAATACTGGCAAAAAACCTTCTTCAATTAATTGTTTCTTATAGTTCTGAGCATTTTCCAATACGCGGAAAGAACCGATTATAACATAATATTTAAAGGTCTCAGCACTTTTGTCATCAACAACAGTTACCTTTTCTTCTTTCACTACAATTTTTTCCGTTTTAGGCTTTGGTTGTTCCTTTACAACAGGAGTTGTTTCTTCTTTGACATAAGGGCTGTCACTGTCATCAAAACTTGATGACCCTCCGTTTAATGATGCACAAGAAACTATAAATATTGAGATTACGGCTAATGGTAAGATTTTAACTATTTGCATTTGATCGTATTTAAATATTATCGATTAATAAAGCTAATGGCTTCATAAAACTGTTTACGTTTGCGAAAATAATTCCAATTTTCTTCTGTTGCTACTTCTTTCAGGTAATCTTCAAAAATATTACTGAAAACATTAGAGAAAGTAAAGTGCTCTGATTTGAGGAATTCTGGTGTATGCAGGTCTTTTATCCGATTAATGTATTTGTTAAGAATAGCTTCGTTATCAAGGCTCTGCTTGTATTCACCTGTTTCGAGACCTTTATCCAGGTTATTACTCAGGTGGTTTCTGATTAGCTCAAATTTCTTTGCCTGACATTTATGATACAACTCAGGATTGATGTCTGAAATAAAAACATAGTTGGCAGGAGAAAGCTGTTCAAAGCGTTCGTATATTTCCTGACCGCTGATAACCATGCTGTCAATAGCATTTTCAGTCTTGTATTTCTCAAAGTTAAGTACATCAGTCAGTTCCTGTCTTTTTAAATCAAGTATTTGCTCAATTAAAGATTCAGGTGTTGGTGCCCATTTACTTACTTCATTTAGCTGGCAATTAATGTGCCTGCAAATTTCAAGCATGTTGATTTTCTTTGCCTGTGTTTTGTGCAGGTAATTGCGGATTTTAATGAGTAACTCTCGCTTATCTTTATTCATGGTGTGATGTTTATATTAAGATGAAGCAACTACATGAGCTTAAAATAGTCATTTTGAAACAAAAGAGCGAATCTCTGGTTGAATCAATTACCTGTATATTCGGTTTGAATTAAGTGCACGCTGAAATTTAGCCGCGTTAATATTGTGTTGTTTTAGTGTTTTAGCAAAGTTATGATAGCCCGAAAAATCTTCCTTGGCACACATATACAGATATTTGTGCTTAGAATAGTTTAATACCGCGTCTATGCCCGATACAGATGGAATACGGATTGGTCCGGGAGGCAAACCTGCATGCATATATGTGTTGTAGGGCGAATCTGTTTTCAAGTCTTTGGTAAGAACCCGCTGAATAGAAAAGTCGCCAATGGCATATTTAACAGTTGGATCAGCCTGAAGGCGAATGTTTTTATTCAAACGGTTAATATATAATCCGGCCACCTTTGGTTTTTCATCTTGTTTGATGGTTTCTTCATCAACAATAGCAGCCAGTGTGCTGACTTCAACTGGTGTCAGGCCTGCTTTTTCGGCTTTATTCAATCGATCTGATGTCCAAAACTTTTTATATTCTTTGTGCATACGCGTAATAAAAGCTTCAGGGGAGGTGTTCCACCAGAATTCATAAGTGTTAGGAATAAACAGGGCAGGAGCCGTTGCTTTATTAAATCCAAACTCTTCAAATAAGGATTCCTTGTTTAGTGTATTTAAAAGCTCAACGCTGTCACACTCAAGGTAATCACTTACTTCGCCTGCTAACTCTGCCATGGTCCTGATGTTGTTAAAAGTTACTTTAACAGGCGTTTGATTACCGGAGCGAAGTGTGTTAACCAGCTCATTATTGGTCCAGTTGTTTTTTATGCGATAACGACCTGGTTTAATGTTGGTATAGTTCTTTTTCTCTGCCACCCACTTGAAGCCATTCGCATCATTCAGGTAGCCGCCTTCGTCAAGCGCTATGTATACATCTTCAAAATCGGAGCCGGTCGGAATGTAGAAATACTCCGAACCTGCGTTCACCGTAATGTTTGGTGCATATATTTTGTTGTAAAACGATTTTCCGACAAATACAGCAACTAAAACCAGCAATAGCGCTATATATATCATGCGCATCAGCAGTCTGTTTGGTTTAGTGGTTTTACTTCGTTGTTTTATAGACATATCTTTCGATTAAGGTTTTACTTATTACAAGCTGAAATTAAATAATGTTCACTTCCGGTTCAATGGTAATGCCAAATTTCTTATTGACATCGTCAATGATTTTATGCGCCAGATCTAAAATGTCTTTTCCACTAGCATTACCTTTATTAACGAGAACCAAAGCCTGTTTATTATGAACTGCTGCATCTCCAATAGCCTTTCCTTTCCAACCCGCTTGTTCGATTAACCAACCTGCGGGAACTTTCACTTGAATGTTGTCTATTGGATAATTAGGTATTGATTCATGTTGACTTTGCAGCTGTTTAAACTGCTCAATATCAATGACAGGGTTTTTAAAAAACGATCCTGCATTTCCCAGTTCATCCGGTTCAGGCAATTTACTTTTCCGAATATCAATAATGGTTTGGCGAACATTTGTTAAGCTCACTTTACCCTTCTTTTCAACTTCTTCTTTAACCGGGCCGTAGTTTAGGGTGTAGCTTTCTGTTTTGTTGAGTCTGAAAACGACAGAGCTAATTATGGTTTTATTTCTGAGGTTTGACTTAAAAATGCTTTGTCTGTATGCGAAATGGCATTCATCATTGCTTAATTTAAACGAATTACCATTACTAATATAATAGCCTTTAACCGTTTCGATGGTATCCTTGGCCTCCACACCATAAGCTCCGATGTTTTGCACAGGTGATGCTCCCACATTGCCTGGTATATAGGATAAGTTTTCAAGTCCATACCAACCCCGGTTCACACAATAATCAACCAGGTCATCCCATTCTACGCCGGCGCCAGCTTCAATCCATATGTTCTTTTCATCTTCTTTTAGCACCTCAATATTGGTGAGTTTCGGATGAATAATTAGTCCATCAAAGTCATTACGAAATAATATATTGCTACCCCCGCCAAGTACTAAATATGGTTGAGGATGATTATTCAGGTAAGAAATTGCTTCCTGTATGGATTCTATAGTATTGCAAATGATTAATTCCTTAGCAGTTGCCTTAATACCAAATGTATTGTATTGGCTCAGGCTTACCTTATTTGTGGTGTTTATCATGTCTAAATTCTTGAACTCACAAAGATATAAGAATAAGTCTTGAGCCGTATTAAAATTCTTCTATTATAAAAAAAGGGAAGCCAGCCAGCCTCCCTTTTCAATTCCTTTACGTTATCCTGAACTGGTTTACATGCTGACATATTCGTCTTCTTCAATTATTTCATTTAAGTCAATAATAGTGTCTTTGTTACCGTTGCTACCCGATGTTGGCATTTCCTTAGTTGGCGCTTCTTTTATGATTTGACGTTTTTCAACTGCTGCATCCACTTTAAAGAATTTGATCATTGTATCCAATTCGCTTGCCTGTCCGGATAGTTCTTCAGAACTGCTGGCCATTTCCTCAGCTGAGGTTGCATTTTGCTGCGTAACCATACTGAACTGTTGAATGGCTGAGTTGACCTGATTAACGCCCTGTTCCTGCTCAATACTGGCCGAAGCAATCTCCTGAACAAGCATTGACGTGTTGTTAATACCAGGTATAATTCTTTTTAGTAGTTCATGTGAATTCTCCGATACCCTGGCACCCTTATCTGCCAGTTCAACAATGTCATTAGCCGCATTCTTACTTCTCTCGGCCAGCTTGCGAATTTCTGTTGCAACAACCGTAAAGCCTTTGCCGCTTTCGCCTGCTCTGGCTGCTTCAACAGCAGCATTCAATGCCAGAATGTTGGTCTGTTGAGCGATCTCAACGATTGTTTTAATTTTAGCGTTAATATTGGATGAGGATTCCACATTTTGCTCCGAGGCACTGGCAACATCAGTAATAGAATTGGAAGCTTCACTTGATATTTTTAAGGCTTCTTTAGCATTTAAGGCATTCTGTTGGATATTGGCAGTCATTTCTTCCATCGAAGATGAAATCTCCTCTGCCGATGCAGCCTGTTCGCTTACCCCACTCGAAATTTGTTGTGCTCCACCTGTTAGCTGCTGGCTTGCAACCGCCAGATTGTCCGAGCCGGTTTTAATGTTGGTTACAATGCCCTGTAGTTGCGAAACCATATTCGTCAAAGCATTGGCAAGCTGACCAATTTCATCTTTTTGCTCAATTTTAACATTAACAGTTAAATCACCTTCAGCTACTTTGTTGGCAAACGCCAGTGATTTCTTTATTGGATTAACCAGATTTCCGGTAATAAAATAGGCGAGAGCTCCTGCAACTAGCACCGAAGCAATAATAAAAATAAGAACTATATACTGTGTGTTTTTAGCCTTACCCAGCATTACATCATCTGTCAGAATGTGTTTTTTTGATGCTTCTATGGTTTTGTCAAACAATTTACCCATTGTTTCAAGGTGGGCCATGGTTTCTGTTTGGTAAATGGAATTGGCCTTATCCATACCTTTCAGGTTTTCTGTACTCCAGGTGCCCAGTTCGCTTAATTCGTCCAGCACATCTTCGGTATTCTTTTTAATGGTTGAATTAAAATACCTGCGTGCCGCTGCATTATCCCCATTTCTCTGTAAAGCTTCAGCTCTATAAACACTTGTATGCAGTTTATCATGCTTCTCTATAATCCGATCAAGATACTTTTGCACTTCAGGGTGTTGCTTAACCAGTTTTACCAGGCTTTCGGAACTTAACCATTTGCCAAAGTTACACTGAGCAGGGTCTTTAGTAACATTGATATACTTTGAATTATTGATGAATATGGCGTCTTTTACTTTTCCCATCCATAAAATATGATCGAGCTCTGCTTGTTTAAGTTGTAGTGAGACATGCCAGTCCATCTGCTTAAAGGCATCAGATAACTTAACTGCTGATTCATGAAGGTGTTTGTGTGGTTCCTCAAATTCTTTTAAAATAGGCTCCAGTTCAGGCGCCAAAGCAAGAGCTTCCTGTTTGCCTTCACCATAGTACCATTTCCCAAAGGCACATTGATGTGGATCGGTTTGAACAGTTAATTCAGTAACATTCTCATCGGTCAATAAGCGGTTTACCTCTTTGGCCCAAATTAAATGATCCACATATTTGGTCTCCAGATCGGAGCGAAGCTTGTTACCGTCTATGGCTTCAGTTGCATCACCTACTATTCCGTTGATGCCAAATATGGCCCATAAGCCACTTACTAACAATAAAAGGATAATAATTCCAAAAGCACTTAAAAACTTACTGCTGAGTCTTAAATCATTCCATTTCATACATTCAGATTTTGGATTATTTCCTGACTCTCACATTCCCGAATCAATTATACGGAAATTATTCTTCAACTTCCACTATTATTTGATTAAGGAAAGTTTTTACTCAATATTACGACGTGTTTCTTAAATAAAATGAGCTTATTTTACTGGTAGAGAGCTTAAAATGAGCTGTAATTTTGCATGAGCACTAAAGGGCATATAGCTAATTGCCGATGATATTATTGGCCTGCCGATTGCTTTAGAGCAAATTCGTTTTTATGTCATTCAGACAATAAGTGACTAATACACACAAAGAGAAGGTAAGTCCTTCTCTTTGTGTTATTCCTTTATGTTATATTCGGTTTATTTATCAGAAGATTCGATTTTAAAAAACTGAATCATATTATCCAGTTCGTTAGCCTGATTTGAAAGTTCTTCAGAACTGCTGGCCATCTCTTCAGCAGAGGTTGCATTTTGTTGTGTGACCATGCTAAACTGTTGAATGGATGAGTTAACCTGGTTAACGCCTTGTTCCTGTTCAGAGCTGGCACTTGTAATTTCCTGTACCAGTTGCGAGGCATTTTTAATGTCAGGTATAACTGCTTTTAACAGATTGTTGGAGTTTTCAGATACCATCGTTCCATTCTTTGCCAGTTCAACAATCTCATGTGCTGCAGATTTACTTCGTTCCGCCAGTTTTCTGACTTCAGCAGCCACCACAGTGAAGCCTCTTCCTTGTTCGCCTGCCCTGGCTGCTTCAACAGCTGCATTCAGTGCCAGGATATTAGTCTGTTCTGCAATTTCAACAATTACTTTTATTTTATCATTGATGTTTTGTGATGATTCAACGTTTTTCTCTGATGCTGCAGCAATGCTTTCAATGGATTGACTGGTTTGATCTGTTATCTTAAAAGCTTTATGCGCATTGGTTGATGTCTGTTGTATGTTGGCAGTCATCTCTTCCATCGATGATGAAATCTCTTCAGCTGACGCAGCTTGTTCATTAACACCGTTTGAAATTTGCTGGGCTCCTGATGTCATTTGGTTGCTTGCAACAGAGAGGTTATCTGATCCAGTTTTGATATTTGAGACAATCCCCTGCAATTGTGCAGCCATATTACTTAATGCTTGCGCCAGTTTGCCAATTTCATCATTATGATCTACATCCAGCCTGGCTGTCAGGTTACCTTTTGCCATTTCGTCGGCGAATACAACTGACTTTTTGATAGGTGAAAGTAAGTTAAGCGTTATTAGATAGGCCAGAACTGCTGAAATTATCACAGCAGCAACAATAAACCAAACAACTCCTGTACGTGTAGAGCTTGCTTTTTCAAGCATGGCCTGATCTGTTAATATGTGTTCCTTTGATTTTTCAATGGTTTGATCAAACAAATACCCCATGGTGGTTAGATGCTTCATGGTTTCTGTTTGATAAATGCTATTTGCCTTTGTCATACCATCCAGGTTGGCCTGAGTCCATTGTCCAAACTCTCCGAGTTCTTTTAATACGGCCTGAGTATTGGCAGTGATAGTTGAATTGAAATACTGTTCAGCTTTTGTATAATTGCCCTGTTGAAGGTGTGATTCTGCGTTGTAGACGGATGTATGCAGCTTATCGTGTTTTTCTGAAATATCCTTTAAAATAGCTTCTACTTCGGGATGCTGTTCTTTAAGAGCTTTTAAATCCTCAGAATTTAACCATTTGCCAAAATTACAGCGTGTTGGGTCTTTAGTTACGTTAATGCGATTGGCTTTTTGAATGAATATGGCATCTTTTACATTATTCATCCAGTTGATGTGATCTAACTCGGCCTGTTTTAGTAGTACGGTTAAACGCCAGTCCATTTGCTCAAAAACACCATCGAGCTTAATGGCCGATTGGTGCAAATGTTTGTGTGGTTCTTCAAATTGATCAAAGATTGGTTTTAATTCTGGTACCAGTATTTCAGCGTTCTTGCGTCCTTCACCATAATACCATTGTCCAAAGGCGCATTTGTGATGATCTGTTTGAACCGTTAGCTCTGTTATATTCTCATCGGTTAACAGGCGATTTAACTCTTTTGCCCATAAGAGGTGATCAACGTATTTGCCTTCTAAATTAGTTCGTAATTTATTACCGTCAATCACTTCACCGGCATCTGTTACAATTCCACCAATGCCTTTTATGGCCCAGAAACCAGAAAAAAGCAGCATCGTTATGATGACACCGAAAGAAATTAAGAATTTAATTCCAAGATTTAAGTTATTCCACTTCATTTTGTACTGTGTAGGTTGTTAGTTATTTTTCCAGAAGTAACATACGCTCTTATAAGTTATTTGTTACCAGTAATATAAATCGGAATTAGTGTACCTAAATTAAGTAAAAGTATTACTATCTTATTGTCAGAGGAATACTAACTTCATTGGGTTAAGTATTTAACACATTTTAACCATAAGTATGTAATTAAAAGTGCTTTATGTTTATTTGTAATGTTAGGTTCTTTCACATCTTTTTTAGTTTATTTCAAAATAATGGTATGCCAATTGATTATAGTTTTCAAAATGAAATTGTTATGATGGCAAATGATGTTTGGGAATTAATGAGTAGTTCCTTTGATTATGAACGAAGAAGGTGTAAGAAAGAATTTGAAGAGATTTGTCAGCGTTCTTCATATAGACTGATTGAGTTGCGGAGTGACAATCAACTTCAGGGTATAGTAGGATATTGGGATTTTAGCAAATGGATTGCCATTGAACACATGGCTGTTCAGCCGGGTGAAGATGAAAAACTGATTGTACCTGCATTATTAAGACACTTGCTGAGTGCAGCAGGAAAAGGTGTCTTTGTGATAGCAGAAGTAGATATATTACAAAACAATTCACAAGATGCTATTAAGCAGTTGTATAAACTCTCTGGATTTATTGAAAACCCATATGTTTATATTCAGCCGTCATATCATAAAGGCTGTGCTTCATTTCCACAACGGATATTAAGTTATCCTCATGCAATAAGTTATGAACAGTTTAAAGAATTAAGAAGTCTTCTGTATCGATTTGTTTACGGTAAAAACAAATTGTGCGATTTGATTGCAAAATAATATCTGCTAAAGATGTTATAAACCTTACTGCTCGATTATAAGGCAATTATTTTACTTTTGTGGTAAAACAGTTTTATGACAAAAGTAAACGCATGGGTAAGTGCATTCAGGTTACGTACTCTACCTCTGGCACTCTCTTCAATAATAATGGGAAGTTTTCTGGCAGCCTATTACAATGCCTTTAGTTGGTCAATATTAATACTTGCCTCTTTAACAACTTTATTTTTACAGGTATTGTCCAATTTAGCCAATGATTATGGCGATACAGTCAACGGGGCCGATCATGCAGAACGAAAAGGGCCTGATCGTATGGTTCAGACTGGTGCCATATCATTAGTAAGTATGCGCAGGGCCATTATCCTGTTTTCTGTTTTCTCCCTTATTTCTGGTCTGTCATTGATTTACCTTGCTTTTGGGAACTCAAGTGCTTATATAAGTTTATTCTTTTTTCTGCTTGGGTTAGCTGCTATTGGAGCAGCCATGAAATACACAATGGGGAGTAATCCATATGGATACAATGGTCTTGGGGATGTTTTTGTATTGATATTTTTTGGTATCGTAGGTGTTGCAGGTTCATTTTATTTATACACCAATTTCTTTGATTGGAAGGTGTTGTTACCCGCATTTTCAGTTGGGTTTCTTAGTTCTGGAGTTTTAAACCTGAATAATATGCGTGATGAAGAAAGTGACAAGATGGCCGGGAAGAATACGCTTGTTGTTAAACATGGTATTAAATGGGCAAAAACATATCATTTTACACTGATAATAGCTGCCGTTGTTATTACAACAGTATTTGCAATAGTTAATGGTTTTGGACTTTATCAATACACATTTGTATTTAGTTTACCGCTTTTTATCAGGCATTTGATGGTAGTCAATAATGCTGAAGATTCAGCTGATTTTGATCCGGAGCTTAAGAAGCTGGCTCTATCTACCCTTGTTTATGTATTTTTATTTGGTGTTGGATTAGTTGTAATGTAATTATATGCTTAAGGCCGATTTTATAAAACGTGATTTGATATTTAAAGAAGCCGGGGGGACTTCAAGAGGAGTGTTGTATACAAAGCCAAGCTGGTTTATCAGGATATGTGACAAGCAGGGTAATGTTGGCATAGGTGAATGTTCTATTATTCCTGGCTTAAGTGTTGATGACACTTTGGGGTTGGAACAGAAGATTGAAGAAGTATGTCTTCATATTAACAGGTATGAAAAGGATTTGCATACATCACTGATTAATTATCCGGCTCTGCGTTTTGCTGTTGAGATGGCTTTACTGGATTTATCCAATGAAAAACAATTTCATCTGTTTGGGTCAAAGTTTATTAACGGTGAAGACTCTATTGTCATTAACGGGTTAATATGGATGGGGGAGCCGGATGAGATGCTTCGTCGCATCAATGAAAAACTCGAAAATGGCTTTCAATGCCTGAAATTGAAAGTTGGGGCAATTGATTTTGGAGAAGAGCTTAAACTCCTGGAAATTATTCGCAATAACTATTCTTCGGATGAATTGGAAATAAGGCTTGATGCTAATGGTGCTTTTGAGGTTGATAGTGCTGAAAAAAAGCTAAAGCAGCTTTCTAAGTTTCATATTCATTCAATTGAACAGCCAATTAAAGCAGGGCAAGCCGGTGATATGAGCAGGCTTTGTGAGACTTCGCCAATACCAGTTGCTTTAGACGAAGAGTTAATTGGTATCAATGAAAATAATGCGAAAAAAGAATTGCTAAAATCGATTAGTCCGCAATACATTATACTTAAGCCAAGTTTACTTGGCGGATTTAAGTCCTGTGAGGAATGGATAGATATAGCAGAAGATCTGGGGATCAGATGGTGGGCCACCTCTGCGCTTGAAGCAAATATAGGCCTAAATGCAATCGCACAATGGGTATATACTAAAAACAATATACTGCGCCAGGGGCTTGGAACAGGTCAGGTTTTTACCAATAATATTCAATCGCCTCTTCATCTTTCGGGCGAGAAATTATTTTATAATCCTAAAGCTAAATGGGAGAATCCATTTAAATGAAAAAGATCAACACATATCAGTCGTACCAAACACTTGTCCTAAATGGTTTTAAGCATGAGGGGAAAGGTGCTTTAACACAGTTAGCAAAAAATCTATTGAATATAGATGATGAGGAAAAGAAGCATATTGGAGGCTTTATTTTAGATTGGGTTAGTGATAAAGATACGGTTACTTTGCAAACATCCGGTAGTACAGGAGTACCTAAGCAAATAACAGTAAAAAAAGATTCAATGGTTGCCTCTGCTCAACGCACTTTAAAATTCCTTGAATTAAAGCCTGAGAGTAGTTCTTTACTGTGTTTGTCAGCTAAATATATTGCTGGTAAAATGATGCTTGTAAGAGCAATGGTTGGTCACCTTAAGCTCTTTACTACTCCTGTAAATTCGAACCCATTGAAATCATATCAACGAAAGTTTGATTTTGCAGCTATGGTGCCTATGCAGGTTGATAAAATACTTAGAGAGGATAGTGAGTCCTTAGATGCTGTTCGTCATTTGATTATTGGAGGAGGAAGTGTTAGTAGTCAGGTGTCGGAGAAGCTAAGAGAGTTTGCGACTAACTCATGGGAAACATACGGTATGACAGAGACGGTTTCGCACATTGCTTTACGCAACATTAAAGATAATGATGCAGGATTTCAATTATTGCCTGGTCTGTCCATAGATATTGATGAGCGTAACTGCCTGGTTGTTGAACCATCTGATATAAATGAGAACCGACTCATTACAAATGATATTGTTGAAATTATATCTGATAATGAATTTATACTTAAAGGCCGTTTCGATAACATAATAAACACAGGCGGTGTAAAAGTGGTAGCAGAGGAGATTGAACGTAAACTCTGCCCATTTGTGAGAAAACCATATGCAATAAGTTGGAGAAGAGATGATGTTTTAGGGCAAAGGGTGGTTTTGGTTTGTGAATCGAAAGAGCCTGTAACTATAGATGATGTTGACCAAACAATATTAGCAAAGTATGAGTTTCCCAAAGAGGTAATATGTGTTAAAACGATTCCAAGGACTGAAACAGGGAAAATACAAAGAAGGAAATTGCAACAACTCATCGATAAATAGTGATATGCAGTTGGCAATATATTATATTTGCTGCACACTTATTTTGAAAGATTACAATGAGAGCTTATTTGTTAGGTAGCTGCATCTCTTTGATGCTCTGTTTTACATCGTGCTACAACCAGCGTGAAGAAATTTCATATAATACCTATACCGAACCTGAAGATCCGGAACAGAAAGATATAGAGGCCTGGGAGGCAACAGGACGTGGACTGCATCTGTCTTTTGCCTCAAAAGACGTTAAGTACCAGAAGGGCGTGGTGCCAATGAAAGCTGTTACCAAAGAGCAGCAGCTAACAGCCTGGAAAGGTGAGCGCGTTTCCTTTCAGGCGGTTTTGTGGAGTTCCTATGATGTGGAACAGGTTGAATGTGTCTGGAGTGATTTCATATCGCAAAATGGAGATACCATATCAAACGACATTATTGACTCCCATTTTGTAAGATACATCATGAGTGATGTTCATTTTGTCAATGAAGAATCAGATGAAATCGCCTGGCGAGATTCATGTTTAATACCAGATATGCTTGACGATTTACCTTGTATTGATATCGAAGCACAATCGGTACGGCCAATATGGGTAACGATAAAAGTACCGCATCAAATTAATATTGGCGTATACAATGCATCATTAAAGGTATATTCTAAACAGAATCCACCACAGGAACTGCGTGTTAAACTCAATATCATCAATAAAGAATTGCCTCCTTCCGATGAATGGCGATTTCAGACCAATATGTGCCTGAATCCTGTTTCCATAGCTGAATGGCATGAGGTAGAATTGTGGTCTGCAGAGCATATCAGGGAAATTGGTGCTTACGTCAATTTGATGAAATTGGCAGGACAAAAAAACATCAATCTACCTGTTTTTAACCAGTATAACGGACCGCAGCAATTGCCACTTATTATCTGGAAGGAGAATGATAGAGGTAGACTGGTGGCTGATTTTACAAATTTCGATAAGTGGATTGCAACTTTAAGTGAAATGGGAGTAAATAGGCAGGTGGATTGTTTGGCGTATCGCCCCGGTGGAATTAATACGATTACTTATTTCGATAATGACGGACAGCTGATTAATAAATCCTTGGATATTTATGGAGATGCAGTTCTGATTAAAAATTGCTATCGTCAGGTTGTTGATCATCTAAAGAGGACCGGATTGTTCGATAGATCTGTTTTTGTTTTGGGAGCAGGTAACGCCGAAGATATTTCATTTTTAAAAGAGCTAATAATATCTCTTGATGCAGATCTGAAACTTGAGCTAGTTGCTCAGGAATGGAGTTCCGGAACAATGAAGAATGTTTATGCAGCAAATGTCCCTGCACAGTTTAGTAACCTAAAAGAGTGGTTTAAAATTCGACATCAGCAAGGATTGGAGACGTCTTATCTGTTAGAAGCAAAAGACAACTATCCAAATATTAACTTGTTGTCGCCATCGGCGCAGGCTGTCTGGTTGGGATGGTATGCCGCTTCACAGGGTATTGATGGGATTCATATTGATCAATATAACAACTGGGGTAACCTGCCATTAACTGAAGCCCGTCAACCGGTTGCAAACGCAGGTAGCAGTTTCCTTATTTACCCTAATGCGCGAAGTTCTGTTCGTTATGAAAGATTAATTGAAGGAATACAGGACTTTGAGAAACTGTTGATATTAAAAGAGCAGTTGTCATCGATGGATGATATCAAAAATGCCAAAAACCTTGAACTGATTGATGAGGTACTAAGTGATTTTGTTATTAACAGAATCCCTCGCGAAAGTGCGAAGCAGATGGTATCTAACGGTCAGTTGTTAATCAACCAGATTGTGAGTGAACAATAGTTTTTCTAATAGATGAATATTATCATTTAACTATCGACTTATCTTTTATTTATTTGTGATCTTAATGCAATTAAGTTAAGTCAATTAATGTCAAATTATTCAATTCAAATAAAATCAAATGAAAGTATTATCAACATTACTACTTAGTCTGTTTTGCCTGACTGTAATGGCGCAGGAAGAAAAGGATGGTTATAAGTTCGAAACAATCTATGACCTGGAAGCTACATGTGTAAAAGATCAGCATCGTTCAGGAACGTGTTGGAGCTTCTCAGCATTAGGTTTCTTTGAATCTGAAATGATTCGAATTGGTAAAGAGCCTGCTAACCTTTCTGAAATGTTTGTTGTGCGTCATTGTTATGCAGATAAAGCTGAAAAATATGTTCGTTTACATGGGTCTTTAAACTTCGGTCCTGGTGGAGCTTTTCATGATGCAGTATATGTAATGAAAAAGTATGGTATGGTACCGGAAGAAGCATATGCAGGACTAGAATATGGAGAGGAATCTCATGTTCATGGAGAAATGGATGCTGTCCTTAAAAACTATGTAGACGCTGTTATAAAGAATAAGAATAAAAAATTATCGCCGGCATGGAAAGTTGGTTTTGATGGTGTTCTAGATGCTTATTTAGGAGCTGAGCCAACTTCATTTGAGGTGGAAGGGAAATCATATACACCTCAATCTTATATGAAAGAAAAAGTTGGTTTGGATATGGACGACTATATTCAGGTAACATCATATACACACCATCCAACCTATGAAACGTTTATTATTGAGGTGCCGGATAACTGGTTGTGGGGTGAAGTTTACAATGTAACTTTAGATGATCTGATGACTATTTTTGAGCATTCATTAGAGAGTGGTTACACTATCGGATGGGCTGCAGATGTAAGTGAAAAAGGATTTTCACACACAAATGGTGTTGCGATTGTACCAGAAAGCGATGCGAAAGAAATGTCAGGTTCGGAGCGTTCACGTTGGGAAAGCATGTCTCGCGCAGATCGTAACAAAGCCTTATATAGTTTTGACAAGCCTGTTAAAGAAAAAGTAATAACTCCGGAATTGCGTCAGGAAGCTTACGATAATTATCAAACAACTGATGACCATGGTATGCAGATTACAGGTATGGTTAAAGATCAGAATGGTACAAAGTATTTCAAGGTTAAGAACTCATGGAATACTAATAACAAGTATGATGGTTATTTCTATGCTTCAGAAGCATTTGTGAAGTATAAAACAATGTCAATCATGATTAATAAAAACGCATTGACAAAAGATTTAAAGAAAAAGCTGGGTATCAAGTAATTTCTATAATATACTTTTTAAAAGGGTGGCGAAAGTCACCCTTTTTTTATTTCTTTAGGATATTATAAAGCCATTAAGGATGAAAATATTAACAACTTTAGCACTTTCATTATTGGTATTGACAGGGAGTGCAGGCGCTCAATCTGAGAAATCAAAAGCGCTAATTTTAATCGATATTCAGGACTTTTATTTTCCTGGAGGCAATGTAGAGTTAGTTGGTGCTGTTGAAGCCGCAGATGTAGCCTCAAAAGTCTTAAATCGCTTTCGGGAAAATGGTTATTTAATCGTACATGTAAAGCATCAGGTTAAATCAGGAGGTGATATTTATAAAGTAGTTAGTGCTTTGGACGATGAAAAGGTCATTGTTAAATCAGATGTTAATGCTTTTAAGAATACCACGTTAAAAAACTTTTTGGATAAAAAGAATGTTGGAGAGTTGCTTATAATAGGTATGCAAACACATATGTGCCTAGAAGCAGCTGTTAGGGCGGCTGCAGATTATGGCTATAAGGTTACGGTTGTAGATGAGGCTTGCGCAACCCGTGATCTGAAATTTAATGAAAAAATAATTCCAGCCGAACAGGTGCATTATTCTACATTATCAACTCTTAAAAGCTATGCTGAAGTAATATCTTTTGAAGATTTTGAAAAAAAATTTTTGAATTAATTAAAAAAGCTTCATATTTGTGAATGTTAAAATGTGTGAATAATTATAAATGGGAAATCACACAATAGTATAGATTTACAAAGTCGCGTTAAAAAAGTTTAAAAGATTGCTTTTAGAGTAATTATTAGGGAACTTTATATATGCGAATTGAGTATAAAGATTTATGAAGCTTTCTTCATAAGTTAGGGTTAAGGTTAGGTTGAAGAAGGAATGTTTGAAAAGTCAAGCATTCCTCTTTTTTTTGCCATAAACTGAACCATTTATAAGTTAGTGTGTTATATAATCAGTTAAGATTTTTTTCATAGATTTGGATTTTGAGTTAAGGTTAGAAGGAAAAGGAGTTAGTTTTATTAACTCCTTTTTTAGTGTTTTCTGATATTAGTACAAGGGCGTTATTCTTTATATAAACTGGACCAAAACAGTCAATAGTTTGAATGATTACAAGTAATATTAATATTTTGTGTTATTGTTATTAAATAATAGCATATGGTCGTTATTATTATTTATAATTAAGCTACTATTTTTACTTTTTAATATATTTGCATAAGGGAATGTAAATTATTAAGTTATGAATTGGGGAATTATTAATAAAAGAAGCTTTTCTTTGTTTCTTTTTGCCATCGTATCATGTTGTTATGTGATGGCTATTGACTTTACTAAAGGAAAACATGCTGGCGAAGATGTCATCGTTATTTCTGATGGAAACACTAAAGAACTTATTGCTAAATCGGGAAAGACGCTATTTCAGGTGCAAGCTAAATATGATGGGGTTGTTACTATTGAAAGCAGCAGCTTGTCTGAAGAAGTAGGTTTGGTAACTGTGTTTTCAAGTGATTATAAAACTATAGTAACTCAGAATCTTCATCGAAAAGAAGATGCAATATCTTTTATTTCCAGGGCAGGAGAGGTGTATTATATCATCTGGCAGCTAAAGCAAGATGGTATTGATTTAAAATGGAGTGTAAAACAGCTGGAAGAAAAGGGGATAAGCTCTTCAAATGCTGTTGTTGCTTCAGTAGGGCTTATGGAAGCTAATCACACGAAAGGATATGACAGTTGGTTTGTTTATACTGCTGAGCATAATGGTAAGGTAGCTTTTTCTAGCTATGGTCTAACATCTGAGAATACATGTCTGTTTGTTTATGATAAGACATGTGAAGTGGTGGTTGGCTCCAGCAATTTTACTAAAGGTACTTTGCAATCTGAGGTTGTTGTTGATGTACAAAAGGGAGAGATCTATTATATAAAATGGTCTAATGCTTTTACAGATAGTAACTACAAATGGACACTTGCCTACTTGTAAAACCTGAACTATATAATATAAAAGAAATGGGCTATCCGCGGTGGATAGCCCATTTCTTTTGTAGGTATTGAATCTTATTTTCTAATCAAAGCACCTAACTCTCTTTCGTAGTTGCTCATCATTTTATTCATAATCTTATCAATTTGCTTATCGTTAAGCGTTTTAGTTTCGTCTTGTAAGATGAAGCTAACTGCGTAAGATTTTTTATCGGCTCCTATTTTTTCACCTTCAAAGACATCGAATAATGAAACACGCTTAAGTAGTTTCTTTTCTGTCTTGTGAGCAATTTGTTTAACTTGCTCAAACTTCACGTCTTTGTTTAGTACGAGTGCAAGGTCTCTTTTAACCTCAGGGAATTTTGATATTTCGGTGTAGGTGACCGTCTTTTTACTGCTCTTCTTCAGAATGACATCCCATTTAATTTCAGCGAAATAAACAGGTACGTCAATGTCGAATGCTTTAAGTAGTTTTCCGTTAACTAAACCGAAGTCAACCACAGATTTATTGCCTTGAGACAAGCTTAGTCCTTCTGTAAATAAATCCGATTTTGTTTCCTCTTCATTAAAGTCATTAAATGATAAGCCAAGGCGCGACAGAATATTTTCCAATTGATTTTTTAAATCATAGAAACTAACTTTTAGCTCAGGAGTATTCCAGTTTAAAGCAGCTTTGTTACCAACCATAAATAATGCAAGTTTTTGCTCCTCGTCATAGTTGTTTAAGTCACTTTTATCTGTTTCTGCCTTATAATGATAGCTGTTTCCGAATTCAAAGAATTTTAGGTCACTGTTGCGTCGGTTAACATTGTGGGCAATGGATTCTAAACCACCAAATAGTAACGTTTGACGCATGCCGTTTAAATCATTACTTAATGGATTAGCTAACTCAACCACATTTGGACGAGGGTATGATTCCAGTGTTTCGTAATAAGCTGCTTTGGTAAGTGAGTTACACATTATCTCACTAAAGCCCTGCGAAGTTAGCTGATTAGCAATTATATTTTTTGATTTATGGTCGTCTGGTTTTTGAGAATATACAATGGTACTATTGACCGATGATGGCATCTCAATGTTATTATAACCATAAATGCGAAGAATCTCTTCAATAATATCAGCTTCGCGCTGAACATCTACTCTGTAGGGAGGTACTGATAATTTTAAGCCTTCTTCTGTCTCAGAAATAATTTCAATATCCAGAGCTGTTAAAATACTTTTAATAGTTGATTTGCTTAGCTCTTTTCCAATCAGGCGTATAATATTGTGATATGTAACAACAACCTCAAAATTCTCAACTTTTTCAGGATAGATGTCTGTTATTTCACTCGAAATAGTACCTCCGGCAACTTCTTTGATCAATAATGCAGCACGCTTAAGCGCATAAATCGTCATATTCGGATCAACGCCACGTTCAAAGCGGAAGCTGGCATCAGTGCTCAAAGTATGTCGCTTAGCAGTTTTACGTACCCATACCGGATTGAAGTAAGCGCTTTCAAGGAAAATTTTAGTAGTTTTCTCGCTAACCCCGCTTTTTATACCTCCAAACACACCAGCAATACACATACCGCCTTGTGAGTTACATATCATAAGATCTTTATCTGATAACTCTCTTTTTTCATCATCCAGAGTGATGAATTCAGTGCCGTCCTCAAGTGTTTTAACGATAACTTCATCACCAACGATTTCATCACCATCAAAAGCATGAAGCGGTTGACCCAGCTCGTGTAATACAAAATTGGTAATATCAACTACGTTATTGATTGGGCTTAAGCCAATAGCTTTTAATCTGTTTTGTAACCACTCAGGTGATTCTTTAATGCTAACATCGCTTATGGTAACACCGCAGTATCGAGGACAAGCTTCGGTATTTTCTACTGTTACTTTTACCGGATAGTTGTTATTCTCAATTTTAAAATCATCTACAGAAGGTAATGTTAACTCAACGCCTTCCTGGTGTTGCTTCAGGTAAGCCGCTAAATCACGGGCTACACCGAAGTGAGATGAGCCATCCACACGGTTAGGAGTCAAGTCAATTTCAATGGCAATATCATTCTCAACGTTAAAATAATCTTTAGCCAAAGTACCTGGTTTAACATCTTCAGGCAGTACCATGATTCCGTCGTGGCTTGTACCAATACCTATTTCATCTTCGGCACAAATCATTCCCATTGACTGTTCGCCTCTGATCTTAGACTTTTTAATAGTAAAGCTTTCGTCACCACTATACAATACAGTACCAACAGTTGCAACAATAACCTTTTGGCCAGCAGCTACATTTGGTGCGCCACAAACAATTGGAAGAGGTTCTTCTCCACCAACATTAACTGTTGTAACGCTTAGTTTATCAGCATTAGCATGTTTTTCACAAGTTAACACTTCACCGATAACCAGGCCTTCTAATCCACCTTTGATTGATTGAATTTCTTCCATTCCACCAACTTCCAATCCTATGTCGGTAAGTATTTCAGAAACTTTTTCTGGTGCTAAATCAATATTAAGGTAGTTCTTTAGCCAGTTGTATGAAATATTCATTCGTCTAAAATCATTATAAGTTGAACATCAATATGATACTATGTGTATCAAATAGTCTCTTTCAAAAAGAGCTAACAAAAGTAGTTAATTAGATTTCGAATAACGAAAAAAATAAGATTTGATTTAAGTAATATCTTAGCATTAAGTAGTAAGAACGAATTCAGGTTAATAATCAAATAATCGCTTTTGTCCCTTCAAATACGAATCCATATCTTTGATGTTCATATAGATTCAAAAATGATAAAAGAAAAAAGTTCGCGACCACTAATTCTGGTTACTAATGACGACGGGATTAAAGCAGGTGGTCTGGAGTCGCTGGTTAAGGTTTTAAAGACGATAGGCGATGTGGTTATTGTGGCCCCAAATGAATCATATTCAGGAATGTCGCATGCAATAACAGTAAAGACACCTCTATATGCCAAATTGGTAAAAGAAAAAGAAGGCTTAAAACTTTACAAGGTTAACGGGACTCCTGTTGATTGCGTAAAATTAGCAATTAATGTGTTGTTGGATCGAAAGCCGGATTTATTAGTTTCAGGAATTAATCATGGAACTAATTCTAGTATCAGTCTGCACTATTCAGGTACAGTTGGAGCAGCCCGCGAAGGAGCGCTGAATCAGGTTCCGGCCATTGGCTTTTCTTTATTAAACTATAGTTATGGAGCTGATTTTTCTGAAGCAGCAAGAGTTGCCGAACATGTTGTGAAAAGTGTTTTAAATGATAAATTGCCTGCAGGTACATTTTTAAATGTTAATATACCAGATGGTCAGCATGTTAAGGGGGCAAAGGTGGCGCGTCAGAGTAAAGGTAAGTGGATTGAGGAATTTATTGAAAGAGAAGATCCGCGAGGACGAAAATATTACTGGTTAACCGGACATTTTGAAAATCTGGAGCCGGAGGCCAAAGATACGGATGAATATTATATTCAAAAGGGATATGCAGCCATTGTTCCTTGTCATTTGGATGCCACTAATTTTAATCTTTTACCTTATTTGAAAGAACAGAATTATGAACTGTAAATGCAATAAACTTTATATTGGTATTTTAATTGGTGCGATTTTACCCATTATTATGTCTTTCGCCTTATATTACTTTGTTTATAAAGGTGATATGAACTATTGGCCTTTTATCAATCAAATGATAAACATGGGTAGTATAGGAAAGCTCTTAAGCATAAGTGTATTGCCTAATCTGATTGTCTTTTTAATTGCGATCAATAAAGAGCGTTTACTGGCTGCCAGAGGTATTGTTACTTCCACTATTCTGTACGCCATTGTTGTTATTGCTTTCCGTTTTTTACTTTAATTAATCATTATGCGTTATTATATAATTGCCGGAGAAGCTTCCGGCGACTTACATGCATCAAATCTGATGAAAGCTTTTAAGGAGAAGGATGCAGAAGCTGACTTCAGATATTGGGGCGGAGATTTAATGAAAGAACAGGGAGGAACTCTTGTTCGCCATTATAAGGATACTGCAGTAATGGGCTTATGGGATGTTTTGATGAATCTTAATTCCATTAAAAAGAACTTTAAGTTGTGTCAGGATGACCTGATGGCATACAAGCCTGATGTATTGATATTAGTGGATTATGCTGGTTTTAATCTCCGTATGGCGAAATTTGCCCATGATAATAACCTGCTGGTTTACTATTATATCTCGCCAAAAATATGGGCCTGGAATCAGAAACGTGTCAAGAAGATAAAGGTGAATGTTGATCGTATGTTCACTATTCTGCCTTTTGAAACGAAGTTTTTTGAAGAACATAGTGTTGAAGTTCAGTATAGCGGAAATCCTGTTTTAGATGCCATTGATAATCGTCCGAATAAGGAAGAGTCATTTGATTCGTTTATTGAGCGAAACAAGCTTGATAAGCGACCAAAAGTGGCTTTACTGGCAGGAAGTCGAAAGGGTGAGATCACCAAGAATCTTCCTGATATGCTTCAGATGGTTGATAAGTTTCCTGATTATCAGTTTGTCATTGCCGGCGCCCCATCTTTTGCCATTGAGGAGTACAACCCTTATATCAAAAATATTGATGTTGCTGTAGTGAGTGGTCAAACTTATGAACTACTACAGCAGTCTCGTGCCGCTTTGGTTACGTCGGGTACCGCAACATTGGAAACGGCGTTACTCAACTGTCCTCAGGTAGTGTGCTATCAAATGTGGGGAGGTGGGGTCACTGATTTCATAGCTAAAAAAATATTGATTAAAGTACCTTTCATTTCCTTAGTGAACCTGATTTTAGAAAAGGAAGCTGTACTTGAATTGTTCCAGAAAGATTTTTCACTGGACAAGCTGGAAAAGGAACTCGGCTTGCTGCTTGCTGACAGTAATCGTCGAGCTGAGATGTTGAGTGACTATGCTGAGCTACACGTGCGAATGGGTGGGCCGGGATCCAGTGCCCGAACAGCAGGATTGATGCTTGAGTCATTAAAAAAAGATAAGAACATTAAGTAGTAAATTATGCTGGCTATTTTTAAACGCGAATTAGCATCTTTTTTCAGTTCAGTAACAGGGGCATTGGTTGTATCGGTGTTTTTGTTGCTTACCGGAATGTTTCTTTGGGTTATCCCCAATGATTTAAATATATTATATGGTGGGTATTCAACATTGGAGTCTTTGTTCTACATTGCTCCATGGGTATATTTATTTCTCGTACCTGCTGTTACCATGCGTCTATTTGCAGATGAAAAACGCTTGGGAACCCTTGATCTGCTATTGACGCGTCCTGTATCTGAAATGCAAATTGTTTTCGGGAAGTTTTTAGCAGGACTGATAGTTGTTTTTCTTAGTTTATTACCCACTTTAATCTATGTTTACAGCGTTTATCATTTAGGTAATCCGATTGGAAACCTGGATATGGGTGGTACCTGGGGATCATATATTGGCCTGGTCTTTCTGGCCGCCGTATATGTGGCAATTGGAGTGTTTGCTTCATCATTGACAGACAATCAGATTGTTGCTTTTATATTGGCCGTCCTGGTTTGTTTTTTGTTCTATACGGGTTTTGAATCTTTGGCAACTATACCGGGTTTGAGTGCCTGGCGAGATACCATTACCTATGTGGGTATTGATAGTCATTATCGTTCTTTAAGTCGTGGTGTAATTGATTCCAGAGACATTATTCATTTAGCATCATTAGTATTTTTCTTTTTGTATCTCTCCAGGCTATCGCTAACAAAAAATAAACATTAACGGTTAGTTATTATGAGTATAAGTATTAATCATCCTAATAAACTGGTAAAGCTTGCTGTTGTTGTTCTTGGATTAATTGCCATTAGCTGGCTGGGCAGGCAGGTATTTTTTCGCATCGACTTAACCTCTGAAAAGAGATATACCCTAACTGAAACCTCAAAGCAGTTTATGAAGGACTTGTCGTCTGAATTATATGTTAAGGTGTATTTGACCGGGGATTTAAACAGTGGATTTACGCGCTTGTCAAACTCTACACGCGAAATGTTAGAGGAATTTAAATCAGAGGCTGGCCGTTCGATGTATTTTGAGTTTGTAAATCCCGATGAAAGTAATGGGGACGAAAAGAAAGCATTACTGGCGGAGTTGGCCGAGTACGGGTTTGAACCACAAAGTGTTTTTGAAAACGCGGAAGATGGTCGTCAGATTCAATCATATGTTTTTCCATATGCCCTGATATATTTTAATGATCGTATTGTAGGTGTTAATTTGTTAGATAACCTGCCATCCAGAAGTGGTTCAGAAAATTTAAACAGTTCCATTGAAGGACTTGAATATAAATTCGCCAATGCATTTAGAAAATTGCTGACTGAAGAAAAAAGTCGGGTTGCTTTTCTTGAAGGACATGGAGAGTTGGATGAACTGGATGTTATTGAAGCTACAGATGCTTTGTCAGCATATTATCAGGTCGACAGGGGACAGATTGGTAATGATGCTGCAGTGTTAGCCCCATATAAAGTTGTTATTATTGCCAAGCCATCGAAGCCTTTCAGTGAGAAGGATAAATTTGTTCTGGATCAGTATTTGATGAATGGGGGGCGGTTACTGTACTTGGTGGATGCTGTTAATGTAACGCTTGATAGCTTGCGTCAGGCACCGCAAACAATTGGCTTATATAACGATATTAACCTGGATGATCAGTTGTTTAAGTATGGTGTTCGTGTTAATCCTGTAGTGGTCGAGGATGTGCAGGCAGGGCGTATTTTAATGAATGCCAAACCTCAGGGGCAACCTCAATTAGTACCTGTACCTTGGTTGTATAGTCCCTTGTTGTCGGCTTCTCAAAATCATCCGGTAACCCGAAATATAAACCTGGTTCGGGGTGGTTTTACCGGTACTATCGATACTGTAGGAAATAACCTGAATGTTTCGCGGCATATTTTATTGCGCACATCACAATACACCAAGGTCAATAAAACGCCGGTGTTTATAAGTATGGCAGATGTTAACAAACAGCCTGTGCAGGCAGAGTTTAACTCGCCACATCAGACAGTTGCCATTATACAGGAAGGAAACTTTCCATCTGTATTTGCCAACCGCCAAATGCCGGCAGGCATAAGAGGAATAAATGAGCGTATGGATGTGAGTGTGAACACACGCTTAATGGTAGTGGCTGATGGTGATATTATTAGAAATCAGGTGCGTTTTAAACAAAGTAATCCGCAGATTTTTCCACTTGGTTATGATGAAGGTTCGCAACAGCAATATGGTAATAAGGATTTTATCGTTAACGCTGTTAATTACCTGTGTGACGAGGATGGTTGGATGCAATTACGTGGGCGTCACTTAACGTTGCGTTTATTGGATAAACAAAAAATTAGCGAAGGTACCGGATGGTTAAAGTGGTTGAATGTTGTTTTACCAATTGTATTAATGGGATTAGCCAGTTTGCTGTTTGTCTACATTCGTTATCGAAGGTTTGGAAAGTAACTGTTTATCAGTAAACAATCGAGGATCTGAAAGTTAAATATAACGGATGTTATTGCTTCAATAAATCTCATTTGACAGTCTGTTAATAACTACTGAAAAGAATGCTGAGATCAAGTTTTGTACAGTAGTGTTTTTTCGTATCTTGCATGTTGCGTTTTAAGCATAATTTATGCGATTGTATAAGCGCGTAATTATCTGTTTTTTTGATATATTTGATAAGAACTAATAACTGTAAGAATTTATGAAATTTGTAGTTTCCAGTACAGAATTACTATCGCATCTACAAGCCATCAGTCGCGTGATTAGTAATAAAAGTACATTGCCAATCCTCGATAATTTTTTATTCGACCTAAAAGACAATAAACTTGTATTGACGGCTTCCGATTTGGAGGTTACTATGGTTACGTCCTTAGAAATAGATAATTCTGATGGTGAAGGAATCATTGCTTTACCTTCTCGTATCTTATTGGAAACATTAAAAAAATTCCCAGAGCAGCCCCTGAATTTTGATATTAACATGGATACCTTCGGTGTTAATATTATTACAGAAAAAGGTAAATTTAGTATTGTTGGTCAGGATGGTGCTGATTTTCCTGAATTGCCTCAGCTTGATTCTGATAAGAGTTCAAGTCT
>JAKSBD010000701.1 GCA_022361295.1 Bacteroidales bacterium | reverse complement strand
GGTCAACAACAGTATTATCAGCATTGGTGTATTCGAAACTAAGTTTCTCACCATCAGGATCTGAGATATAATCAGCAAGATTTAAATCAACAACACCATATTCCAGAATGATTTCCTGAGCCTCGATAGCCATAGTAATAACAGGCTCACGGTTGCTGTTGATCACATTAAGAGACAATGGCATTGTATTAATATTGTCAAAGACATCTTTAGCTTCAATCACGCATTCATAAACACCCGCTGCCTCATATCCGGCTTCAATGGTTACGAGCAACTTACCATCAACTGTTTCTGATGTCACAAATTCAGGCGCATCAGATAAGGTTAATGTATAATCATCCTGCTCATGGTCAATCGCTGCAATTTCAATCGTTTCTGTTATGTTTTCAATAACTGAAATCTGCTGCTTGGTTAAAATAATTTCAGGAGCACGGTTGCGTAATAAATGCAGGTCAACCTTAGCTGTATTATTAACCGGATCGTTAGATGTAATTGTAGCAGATGCACGATTGTCTCCATTTTCAGCAAATTGAGCTGTAAAATCGAAATCTAAATTAATAGTTTCACCGGCAGGAACTGTTCCTTCCATGTCACCATTAAGTACCACCCATAAACCTGTTTTGTATTCAGCCTCAATAGCCGCCATCATCCAACCATCAGTAGCATAATTGGTACCTGTCATATCATACCAGGTATCCCCTGCACTGTAGGTAAATCGTCCTTCAATTTCCTCACTCGTTTCAATCACACCCTGAGGGTAATTGACAGCTGTAGGATAAGTAAACACCACAAAGAATGGCTCATTAGGATAGAACACCTGCGTGTTTGCCAACTCAAACGTTAACATTTCACCTACATAATCAGCCTGTTCAATAGAATAATCGAAATCTTCTGTGTAAATAACCTCACATTGTGAAATAAATGGTGAACCAGCCATGATATCAACAGTAATTTTTGAATCCATCCACTCTTCAGGAGTATACCATGTCTGAACATGTGACAGGTTAAAACCATTATCAGGAGCATAAAAGCGTGTAGCTGCTGAGAACCTGTAAGCACCACCTAAACCGAGCTTTTTGGTTGGCATATCAACATCAAAATACTTTAGAATGCGGTTGTATTCATCTGCTTTGGCACTCATTGGCGCAGCAGCCGGCTGATGTTGAACGTCCATCAACGCAGGTGCATTAGCCATACTAACTGTCATTGGAGCAGAAGTTGCAGTAGCTTTCACATTGCGTTCATAATCCATTTTAATGCTGTACTCAAGCTCTGATTTTCCCTGAGAATTGTCTAAAACAACAGACTTGGTCTCGGTGTGTGTATCATCCTGAGCGTATACACTTAACTTGTTTTCACCCAACTCCATTACCGGCGGTAATACCGGTGTAGCAGTGAACGTTATTTCAATCTCAGGCATATCTGCCAAATTGGTTAGTATAACTAACTCGTCGTTCAAATTCTCAAGGCTCGTACCATCGGTATTCATGGTGCCATCTGGTGTGTAAACAGCTCTCATTTTCAGGCTTGACTTTGCCTCAACAATAGCTGCAGGTCCCATAAATTCGTATGGCGGGAATTGATCAATAGTCATCCATTGGTATTGCCCGTCATCGCCTCCTCCAGGAGGTCCGAAAAGTGGTCCTATACTTGGTCCGCCTCCCATTACATAGGCCTCAACACGGAAGCGTCGGGCATACGACATCAGCATCGTTGTCATTCCGCTAAAATCAAATTCCTTTACTTCAAAGGATTTTGTTCCGTGGTTTTTAATTTCAAATTCTATAGTATAAGATTCGAAAGGAGGCCAGAATGATAAGTTTTCACGTACCATTGGCGTTCCGAAATCAATAAGAGAAGGTGATTCAGCTTTAGCTTCACCTGTTACCTCAAACTGTACCGGTATATTTAAGTACCCGGTTCCCGGCGTGTTATTAAGTACTTTTAAATACGTGCCATAGAAATCAGCGTATAATTCGCTGGCATCCAATGTTGCGATCATATCAAGTGTTGCATTTGGTGCTAGCGTGTATTTCTCTACCGGCGCATATAAGATGGCTAAATCATCATGTATTCGTCCTTCTTCATAACCGGAATAAAGCACTCCTTCTGAACCATCAGCATTTTCAATACCAGTTTGAGAGTAACGTACCAATCCAACTCTATTAGGATCAGAATCCTCATATTCGAATTGCATTTTTATATTACCGTTGGCATATAAAATAATTTGCAAATTGGTTGGTAAACTACTTCCTAAACCATCAATTACACGATGATACTGAATAACTAATTTATCATCACTTGATTGATAATAGACTCCGGCATCTTCAAATAAATCAATTGCAGGTCCGGTAATACCCCAGTTGGCGGCAATTAAGTTATTAGGTGTAGATGTATGAGGTATCAGAGCTCCTCCTAGTTCAAACGCATCTTCATATTCTGTGAAGCTTATCATACCGTTTGGTGCAACGTATACCTTGTTATATACTTCACCATAAAAGTTAAATTCAAACGGCAGATCAATTGTTTCAATCCAGTATCCCGCATAGAAGTTGTCATAAGGCACACGCTCTCCTGTTGCTGTAATATCCTGCCAATTGTATGTAGGTCCATTATTATCATCACTTGAACTAACCTCATATGTATAGTCTTTGACAGCGTTTGAAGGAGCCACTGCTTTAGCAGCACTTAGCCAATCATTTCCTAATGGTGCAAAATCAAGATTGTTTCCACCCGTATTTGAAACAGTAAAAGGTACCGTTACTTTTCCTCCAGATTCAACTGTCTCCATAATATAGTCGATATCAACAACTATTTCAGGAGCTTCAATTACCTCAGCGCTTACAGGCACTTCGATAGGATCACCATCAGCAAGTGTAACAGTTATTACACCGTTAAAATCACCTAGTTCAGTGGTATTTAAACTTATATCGTATGAGGTTCTGCGCCCTGGTGTTACTTCCTGTGGAACATTACCTTCAACCAAATACTCAGCTATGCTTGAAGTAACTGCATAGATTGAAGTGGTTGCTTTACCGGTATTCTCAAGCCACAGAGCCTGACTTATATCAGCACCCTGGAAAACCTGACCGAAATCAATGGATTGCTGGTTAACCTCAATATTAGATTCACCTCCACCAGTGATGTTTAAATCAATTGTAAATAATCCTGGATTATTCTCAGGATCATTACTTAAAATAGATAATTTTTCCTGATGATCTTCTACATTTAAGATATCAGTTGACGCT
>JAKSBD010000699.1 GCA_022361295.1 Bacteroidales bacterium | reverse complement strand
GCATTTGACTCATCAACTAAATCATCCACATTATCGGCAGCATCGTTTTTACCAACAGCCTTTAAAGCTTTACTGGTTTCAGGGCCTTTTTTTACGATATTCTCCAAAACATCAACCCCGATGGTCAATACATCAACACCAATACTTACAATATTATAATATTTTAGGAACTCTTCACCTCCATCTTCTTTTTTTATTGCAGCTATCACTGAAGGTTCGCTGAAAACTTCATCCAAACCAGTCTTAATAATCTCGGTAAAAGCAACAGTTTTTTGTAGTTTATTACCTACTGCTAACATCTTAACCGCTGAACCAGCCCCTATATAGTTAAGTGTATTGGCAAACTGATCCTGCACTTCTGAAACCCCCAACTCCTGAGAAACATTAAGTGCAAATATGGCAGGGAACATTCCGCACTGTTCTTCTACACTTGAGTAAATCTTAACAGGATCAAGCAGATTGATATTAAATGACCTTATTCTTTGCAATTCCTGTACGTTGCCCCAGTCAAGCATCCCTTTAGGAAATCGACCTATATAATTGACGAGTTCGCACTCAGCCAGGTTTTCCTCAATTTTGGCATATGCTATGAAGTCATGCCCCATATAAAACTGAGGGAAACTATCTGAAACCTTGCCTAGGTGCACTTGCCCTTTGGCTTCAATAGATGTTCCCCAATTCTCACCGCAGAGCTTAACAAGCTCATTGACACATGCCGTTCGGTATTCTCCATCACAGGATAATACTGTTTTGGCAAGCAGATAAGGATCTTTTCGCAACTCTTCGTAAAGGCTTCGCCTATCAGATGCATACCTAAGTAAATCAATGATGATGACTTCCTGATCACTATTGGTCCACAGCTCACTGGAAAGCCAGCCCAAATACTTAATGATATTGGAAGTTGAAATCTTATTATATGCACATTCCGGTAATTGTACCAGTTGACTATAAGCATCCTGACTCTCTTCTTCAGGGATAGATCTAACCAATGAGATAAAATAATCCTCAGTCGGATTGCCTAATAGATCTATAAATTTTGTGGATTCTTCATTTGATAAGGTGATCCGCAATTTTTGATTTGTACCTATTATGTCATATGTAATAATGGCAGAGCCGCCATTCTGAACACTTTGTGATGTGAGATCAATCTCTCCATCTTTCTTATTGTTGAGATGACCAGCAATAGAAACATTGATGTTTTTGATTCCCCCATATCCAATCCCTGGAGCCACAAGTTCACTTGCCAGACCTTCTAGAGCAACCTTGGACTCTCCTTTAATTATGGCACAAGCCATAAGGTTAAAATTTTTCGCCCAAACATCTTTGTGGTCTTTCTTATAATACGCCCCCTCTTCCTCATTATACGCATCAAAAATGATAG
>JAKSBD010000490.1 GCA_022361295.1 Bacteroidales bacterium | reverse complement strand
TGTTTTCTTTTAAAAGGAAATTTGTCAATTCGGTTGACTTCAGACTTGAAGTTCTTATGACTCTAACACTATTTGAAAATTGGAATTCTGTATCAATGTGAATATCATAAAGTAGTATGGCACATTCTAGTTTATTCTTTTCAGATTCCAGATATGAATCTACTTCTGAAAAAGCCTGTCTAGATCCGACTTCCCGCGCACGCCTTATTAGAGCATTTGGAAATTCCTGGTTCCCGTTGAAGCAATTTCCAGAATTTGGACCTAGATTATGACAATGATCAAAGAAGACACTATAATTGTCAATGCCGATTAGTAGGTTAATTAGATCCTTAAGTTTTTCTTCCGAATAAAATGTCTCACTAGGATATGATTCAATTAGTTTATCAAGAACTGTGAATTTATCTGTCATATAATCAATTTCGGCTATCTTGCACAAAGGGTTTATTACCTGGTATTTTATTGAATAACAGCAGCATATATAAATACATTATAAGTATTTAACTTTTCTGACGTTTATTATACCTCACCATTACTTATACAAAATGTTATCGACTAGAGGTTACTTTTTTTTCACAGGATGTATTCCCCCCCCAAGCCATTCCCCAGTAATATGCCATACTTCATAATAATATAACCATAAACTTATCCAAGGAATTACATAATCAGAAATCTTACAATTAGAATTGAACTCTTGGTAATTTGGATAATATAAACACAATTCATTTCCTGAATAAACATGAGGTATTTTATCATTTTTAAAATTCCTCTTTAATTCTGGCTTTATAATCTTTACCTTGGGGCGTTTCCCAACATAATATCTTAGTTTAAAATGATAGGCACTACTTCTTGGAGTAGGCTTTATGACTCCTTTTACCGATAAAGAATCCTTTAATATGCTTGTTTTAAATTGCGGATATACCTTTTTAACATTAGCATATTGGACAGAGATATCTAAATTATTTTTCCAATACTTTCTCACTCTCCAAAAAATGTATTCTTCTGCACAGGTTTATTAGACACAACCTTTGAGCCAAGAGCTCCTGTTGCAGATGATGAAAAAATCTTACCTTTTCTTCTATAACCTTCTGTAAGTAACGTTTGTTGTCTAACACTATCGGTGTAAATACTATCTCCAATAACACTTTTTAATATGTTACTTTCTTCAACTATTCCATTATCTTCCTTAAGTTTTTGCCAATTTTTGTAAAGTGACTCTACAAATCGAATGAATTCCGTATAATACTTTGGTTCACGTTCCCATTTGTCTGTAAAATCTTCTTCGTTGTCAACTGGATTTAAGACTTTTATTCTTTTAGTTGACTATGACTTACATGACTAAAAATTTGCGAAATAATACTATCAATTGTCTCAAAAATTGATTCTTGATTCCCATATAACTGTCCTGCAAGAGTTGTAAGCACTATACTTGATGTTGCATAATCAGGAGATTCTTCAAAAAATATATCTCGGTATCTTTTAATAATCTGTACTGCACGTTGTAGTGGCTTTTTTGCAGCAAAATCATCAGATGGTATTTCTTCTGCTGCATAAGCTTTTTCTAACAATGTCCTTGTTACCACTTCTGCTTTGCTTAAGAACCATTTTGCGTACCCCCTTGGGTTACTAATTAACCATTCCTTTAATTCTCTATCTGGAATTACAATCTTATTTTCATCATTAGCACTATGCTGACAACCAGGGAGAATATCCATATGGTAATCTCCAGAGTAGTTCAGCCTTACACACCTGGTCTTTGGCTCAACCTTATCTTTATAAGTTCCATTATCCTGTAATACCCTTTTAAGTTCATTAAATACTTTCATTGGGTCAGTTTGTTCGTAAACTCTATCTTGTATGTGCAAAACTATATCTAAATCAAACTCATTCTTTGCCAATGGCTTAACGGTTGTCCCTATTCTGACAGACCCTTGGGGGTAAATTTCAAAATGTTTAGAATCAAAAAAGTCAGGGTCATTCTCTAACACCTCTTGCACCGCGTTATAGGAACTTTCAATTTTTTCTCTCCTAGTTTTATCTAGCTGAAGTTTTTCAGCAGCCCTTGCTAATAATAGCCATTGATAGAATACGCTGGTTTTGTCTGAAACCCACGGCGTCGCTTTTTTATTGAGTAGGGCGCTGTGGGTAATGATGAAAACCATTAGCTCTCAAAATAAAATACTATTGAAAACAAGAAAGTATTGATAAGTAAACCGACGGCAGGTCAAACCTTTCTGGAAAGAATATGCGCATTGGGTGTTGTGGCCGGCGGAGCTTTGAAATATATAATTAAAACCACAATATTATGCCTCTAAGATTTGGCGTAGTGCTGAATCATCTTACAGATGATCCAGACGATTGTATGGCGGTTACGACTGACAATGAAACGGTCGACAATGAGAAAATTGTCGAAAGTATCATTGGCAAGGGTTCTACTGTAACAAAAGCAGAAGCACTTTCTGTGATTGAAGAGTATGAATATGCTATAGTCAATGCCGTTAAAGATGGGAATAATGTGATAACTGAGTTATTCACAATTACTCCTAGTATTACTGGTGTATTTACCAGCATGGAAGATAATTTTGATCCTGCCCGACATGCGATTAAAATTAACATGAATGCAGGTAAACGCTTAAAAAGCATTGTCTCGCAGATTGAGCGTAAAAGGGTTGAAATTACATCTCCTCAACCAGTACTGAAACATTTCACCGACTTTAAAAACAATGCGGTGAATGAGTCTTTTACTCCCGGACAGATTGTCTCTATCAAAGGTTCTTACCTTAAGTTTGATGAAAATGATCAATCACAAGGTATCTTCTTTATTGATGAAAACTCATCTGAAACGAGAGTTAGTATGGTAGTCAAAAACAAACCATCTGAGTTACTGTTTATGGTCCCTGAATCATTAACGGAAGGCTCTTTCCAGGTGGAGGTTAGAACAATCTTTCGTAACGGTACAACGTTAAAGAAAGGTCGTTCATTAACCGAGTTGGTGCCTATCCAATAATTGAGTTTGATCTGGCTCTTTTTGAGCACTTTAAAAATTAGAGGCTGATTTGATCAGCCTCTTTTTTTCTAGCCTTATCTATGCAGACATTAGGTAGGGTACTAGACAGATGATGTGTAGGGTACTAGACTGATGATGTGTAGGGTGCCAGACAGACGATGGGTAGGGTATTAGACAGGTAATAGGTAGGGTACCAGACAGAATGCAAAAAAGCACAGATCACAAAGTATTGAGTGGCAGTACCAAACACCTTGCAATCTGTGCGTAATTTTTTGCGACTTTTGCCTGAAACTTATATTTCGGACAGTTGCCTTTAATATCAATTTTCTCCCTAAATAATACCTGTTGCTTTTTTATATTCTGAAAGGGATGACTGGTAATAGGCCTGAGCATCGAGCATATTACGATAAGCCCTTTGCCAGTATATTTGAGCATCCAGCACTTCAAGAATTGATGTCAATCCTTCTTTGTAGCGATCTGTCATCATTTCAAGATTCTCTTCTGCTTTAATCATCGATTCTGTAGTCAGCTCTACCCGGCTTACAGCTTCTGTTAACTGATATTGTGCACTTTTAACTTCTAATACAATTTGATTGTGTAGCTCTTCCATATTATACACCTCAGCCTCCTTGCGGAATTTCATTTCACTGACTTCATTGCGCTTTTTGCCCCAGCGAACGATAGGAATATTCAATCCTGCAACTAAGGTCGTATTATATACAGGTTCATCTCCAGGGAGGCGGTTATTGGGAGCCCCCCAAACAGGAACAATACCGGCATAAATATTTGGACCATATTTAGAGCTGGTCAAGGCGACCTCTGATTCCTTAATATTGATTACTTCTTTCTGAGCTGCCATCTCAGGTCGCAAATTTAATGACTCAACAGTTGTTCGATCGGCCTTAAAATCACCAATCGCATCCAGCTCTCCGTTGGGTTGTATCAGGGAGTCAATCGAAATCCCCATTACCTTTTTTAACTGCAACAGGGCAATCTCATAACTATCTGCAGCTTTCATGGTTGATAGCTCTGCTTCATTTTGCCGTACTTCAACCAATAGCAAGTCACTACGATTGACTAATTCCCCTTCTACTTTATTACGAACCACTTTAACTAAATCATCAATTACTTCTTTATATAAGCCCGATAACTCAAGCAGGTCTTCCATATAAATGGCATTCCAGAAGTAAAGCTCCGTTTGATAAAGAACAATATCTTCAATGGCATCCTTATTCCGTTTGGCCAGGTTTAGCTGATAAGATGACAAATTATGCATATTCCTTACCATCCCCCCTTTCCATATGTTTTGGATCAATGCTGCATTAAGTGAATATTGCGAATTCTCACCTTGAAATTCCATGTCGCCCACTTCAATAGTAATCGGGTCCTGGAGGTAGGTGTAATCTCCATTAATATCCAATTGCGGATAATAATCTTTTCTGGCCGCATCTACAGCTGATGCAGCCGCCTCAATTTGTTGCTCACCTTGCTTTAGCAACGGACTGCCCGACATGGACATTTCACGGCATTGCTGCAGTGTCATCTGAGTTTGTGCATGAACAAACAATGGTATGGTGAGCATCAATAGTAAGAGATATTTTGTCTTCATAGTATTTCAATATTAATAATTTATCCGACCGGCTTTTTTACATTGAAAAAGATAATATACATAACCGGTATAACAATGATTGTCAATAAGGTTGCGGCAAAAAGTCCACCCATTATTGTGGCAGCCATTCCTCCAAACATAGGATCTGGCAATAAGGGCAGCATACCCAGTATGGTTGTACCCGCTGCCATTGAAACAGGTATTACCCTTGAACGGGCAGCATTTATAACTGCCGTATACTGATCTCTGCCTTCAGCAAGCTCCAGGTTTATCTGATCAATCAGCACTATAGCATTTTTAATGACCATACCAACCAAACCCAGTAATCCTAATGTGGCAAAGAATCCGTATGGTGCACCTGATACTATTAATGACAATACGATCCCAATCATCATCAGCGGTACCGATAACAGGATAATGATTGGCTTTTTGAAATCATTGAATAATATGGTCAGAATAAAAATAAAGATGATAAGCGTCAGCGGAAAATTCTTGGCAATGGCACTTTGAGTTACATCCTGATAATACTTCATCCCTTCATAGCGTAAACCGTAACCCGGTGGTAACTCAATCGCCTCAAGCTTAGGTAAAATTAATCCCTCTAACTCAGGCGTTTCAACTCCTCTGATGGCATCGCACTGAGCTGCCAGTGCCCTTTCACGATTATATCGTCTTATAACACCATTACGCCAATCGAGTGTATGCCCTTCGGTTACCTGATTCAGGGCTACAGCCTCACCCGTAACACTGAAAACAGGATATGTACCTGCATTGTTAAAACTGAGATTTTTTCGCTCATTGTTCAATAATAAAATCGGCATAAATTTATCTCCCTCACGATAATTACCTACCGGAATACCATTGGCCAGCATTTTAAGCGATGACGCCATTCCCTCTTTGGTGACACCTAGTAATTGACCTTTCGATTGTGAGAAATTAGGTTCAATAACTAAGATCTTCTCCCCCCAGCTATCCCGTACATTTGCAGCCAATGGTTCGTTTCTCATAATATCTTTGGCCTTTTCAGCAAGCTGGCGCAACACCTCCGGATCAGGTCCCGTAAATGTTGCTTCAAGCTGGGCATCAGGTACTGGCGACACCATAAATCGTTGCATAACAGGCATTACATCAGGAAAATTACCCAATATATGTTCTTCCAGTTCCTCAAGTAGTGGCACAGCCTGCTCCGGCTCATGCGTTTCTACCAGGAAATTGGCAAAGTTGGATTTAGGGCCAAAACTGGCAGAAGCCAGATAATAACGTAACGGTGATTGTCCTATGGTTATTGAAACGTTTTTAACATGCTCGTGAGCCAAAAGGTATTTTTCAATCTTCTCAACATCCGATTGTGTTTTGAAGATATTAGTCCCTTCAGGCTCCCACAGATCTACTTTAAAGTATGGTTTATTAATTGCCGGAAAAAAGCTGCGTTCAACGTAGTTAAATGCTATCATCGAAACCACAAACAGAACAACAACAATACCCAGCGTCATGTATTTGGCATCGATAACTTTAACTATAAAAGCTGTAAACTTCTTATAAAAAGGTGTATCAAAGGGATCTGACTTTGCTTCTGTTGATGATTTTAGCAAAAACTCGCCATAAACTGTCGTTTGTATCAGGGCAAAAATCCAACTTAAAAATAAAGAGATAGCCAGAACAATAAATAAAGGTTTGATTACCTCTGCCGCATTGGCGGGTGCAAGGTATAATGGCAGGAACGAACCAATAGCAATGATAGTGGCTCCAAACAAGCCCCATTGCGGTATTGTAGCCGCATCTATTAAAGCCTTTTTCTTTGGTATTCCCTTTTTTATATTCATCATGGCATTGTCGGCAACAACAATAGCATTGTCAACCAACATTCCCATGGCAATGATAAAGGCAGCCAGTGAGGTACGATGCAAAGCAAGACCAATTGGTAACATTATAACCATTGTTCCAAGGATACTGAATACGAGGCTGGTGCCGATAAGTAAACCTGCACGCGCTCCCATAGCCAACAGGATGATTAACACCACAATAGAAACGGAAATAATCAGGTTAAGTATAAATTCATTGTTGGCTTCGTCGGCAATCTTGTCTTCGAAATATATTCCCTGAATTTCAATACCTACCGGTAACAGTTCTGCTATTTCATTCAGTTTATTATCAACAAGTCCGCCTACTTCAACAACGTTGGCATCCAGTGGTGTTGAAATACCCATACCGATTGCCGGCAAACCATTCATTCGCATTTTCACCAAAGGTGGATCAAGATATCCTTTAGAAATGGTGGCAATGTCTCCTAAGCGAAACTGTTTTTCATTGCGGGTTTGGATAATGACGTTCTGAATGTCTTCAATACTTCTGAAGTCACCTTCAGCTTTCACTTTAATCTGAATATCATCAAGCAAAATATCGCCGGTATTCACCAGGCTGTTTTGCGATTGCAATGCCTCTGTTATCTGGGCAGGATGAATTCCAAGGTTGGATAGTTTTTCTGAAGAGACTTCCAGATTGATTACTTCTTGCTGTTCTCCAAATAAGTTAACTTTAGCAACACCTTCAATGGGAACCAGCCGCGTTTTAACCAGGTTGGCATAATCCCGCAGCTCAGAATAAGAAAAGCCCTCATCGGCAGTAACAGCAAAGTAAAGGCCAAATACATCCCCAAAATCATCATTAATTCCGATCTCGGAAGCTCCGGGAGGTAATTTATCTTGTGCATATTTAACTTTTCTGCGCAATTCATCCCATAGCTGAGGCATATCGTCATTGGAATAATGTTGATACAGATTGACAAATATCTTAGAGAATCCATAGTATGATTCTGACTTTATAAAGTCCACACCAGGTGCAGCCTGCACTTCCCTTTCTATAACCTCTGTTACCAACTCTTCCACCTCTTCAGGGGTAGCACCAGGATAAGTTGCTGTAAGTACAGCCGTTTTTATTATAAATGGTGCGTCTTCTTTTTTTCCTAAGGTAAAATAGGCACCAATTCCCACAACGAGTATTAAGGTCAGCATAAGGTGAATCACCTTTTTATGCTCCAATGCATATTTTGGAATATTCATAAGCGTTGATTTTGGATTAGTTCAGGAATTTTATTTTCTGTCCTTCCTGCAAACGCGCTGCGCCGGCAGTAACAAGAGTTTCACCTTGTTTGAGACCTTCTGTAATCCAGATAAGGTTGGAAGACACCATGGTTCCTACCTGTACATCACGCCTGGATACTGTCATTGATGATTTATCAACAACAAACACATACTTCTGATCACTGTCGTGTTGCTCAACTACAGCACTAATAGGCACTGAAATTGCTCCTGTTCCGGCACCCATGTGTTGCGCATCATCCTCAAGGTTTACTTTCACCTTACAGGCCACTCCCGGAATAATCTTATACTCAGAATCACCAGTATTCCTGTGCTCAAGGACCAGCGTAATGGGTATACCCGCACTGCTTTCCGATTTCTTACCGATTTCTTTGAAATTGGCCTTAAACGGAACGTCTTTATATATATCAAAATACACATGGAAATCTTTAAAACGACGAAATTGGACAGCTAACAGTTCCGGCACGGTAAACTTCACCTCAATGGCCGATAAATCGAGCAAATTTACAATGGTTTGCCCCACATGCACACGTTCAAAATTCTCTACAAACTTCTGATCAATAAAGGCATCAAAAGGAGCTCTTAGTTTCGTATCTACAAGTGCATTTTTAGCAGCTTCATAAGATGATTTAGCCTCAAGATAACGTGCCAAACGCTGGTCATATTCGTTTTTAGATACTGATTGCTTTGCCAGCAAACGCTCATATCGTTCTTTTTCTGAACGTGTTTGAATAAAGCGGGCTTCCTTAGCCGTCAGGTCAACCCTGAAGTCTCTCGAATCAATTTCAGCAATAACCTGTCCTTTTTTAACTTCCATACCTTCTATGGCATTAAAGTAGACCAGAGGACCTCCGACCCTAAAAGCCAGCTCAACAGATTTAAGCTCTTGCGTTACACCAGGGAAGTTGGTATTAATCAACTCCTGAATATCGCCAACGACAATGGTTTTTACGGGGCGGATAATTTCTTTCTTTGCTTCTTCTTTTTTACAAGAGGCAATCAACAAAAGGCCTAACAGCCATAATAAATGTATTTTTCTCATAGTATAATATGGTTAGCAATTCTTTAGATTGTAAAAGTTATGAAGAATCAATGAAAATTGCATGTAATAATTAATCCTGCAACAATTAATATAAACACCTGTAAATAAGGCCTTAATAGCATCATCACCCAGATACCTCTGTAATCATGAAAATGTTTTGCTATGATTTACAATGCAGGTTTCTTGAACCTTATTTTACTCCCTGGCGTATTTTTTTACTTTTTTT
>JAKSBD010000300.1 GCA_022361295.1 Bacteroidales bacterium | reverse complement strand
TACTCAAATAAATGCTTCGAGTAGTGAAGAAATTGCAGGCAATGCCGAAGAACTTAACTCACAAGCAACGCAATTAAAAGAATTGATTAATTTTTTCAAATTGGATTAGCCATGCTAATAATACCAATATCACATTGAAATGAGCCTTATTATTTTATTCTTTAGACTTTATTCATCGTTGAAAAATATCGACGTAGCTATGGCTATGCCTCAATTTTTCTTAATGATTATTGCTGCACTCAACATAGCTTAAGAAAGCTTAGCTCTGTTTTCATTTATCGCAATAATCCGCCTTGACTAAATCCAAAATAATTTAAAGCTCAGATCAAAATGAAATTGGAATAAAACTCTGCTCTCTGGTAAGACGATTTCATTCTAAAGGCCAATAAAACCTTAACAGAGGGAATATTCTTCCTGAGATCAGGTAACTACAATTTATCAACATCTAGATTAAAGGCTCCAATCTAACGAGATTAGAGCCTTTATCATTCACAAACAAAAAATATAGAAAACATTTGCTCAATCACACTGAGTGACTGAACTCTAACTATTTCGGCACACCTAACTTAGTCAGTATATCCGTCATCAGGCACCACTTTGTTATGGATGACTGAATAAGATTGACACCAACAAATCCGGCCAGAAAAAGCCAGTTAATATTGACATAAACGGCCAGAAAAACACTGATCAACACAAATGTTCCTGCCACTGCTCTTACAATTCTTTCCTGCATGGTTTCAGCGATTTATATTATTAATAATTACTTCTTATTTAACCTGATCACACCCCTTGCTCTACGTTAAGTACATAGGCATTGATATTACATTGGGGCATTTCTGCTTTACATTGCAATAACTTTTCCTGTAAACTGTCTGCCTGTTCATTACCAACAAATGAGATAAAAGCGATATTATCAACGCCCATCGTTCGTTGACCAAACCAGTTACCCAGGCGATGCTGTTTTTCAAGCTTACGCATGCCTTTCATTTCTATTTCATTGTAATAAGAAACCTGGTGTTCACTGAAAAACTCCTGTAAACGCTCTCTGTATTCTGCCACTGTTATGGCGATTAGTAGTTTCATATCTTCCTTAGATGTTACAATGTCCTCAGTTCAGGCACCAAATTAAGCGGCACCATTCACTGAGCACTATGCTTTATTAATTTTTATTTTCAATTACCTCTTCAAGTATTTCCTTATGATTGGTTGAACCATCAACTTTTCCATGACTATCATCCCCTTCAAACTTCTTACGTTCAGTCATGTAATATATCAGAGGTACAATCAACAAAGTCAATACGGTGGAAGCAATGGTTCCTCCCATTAGTGATATAGCAAGCCCCTGAAAGATTGGATCGAACAGGATAACAACAGCACCGATAACAACCGTACCTGCTGTTAATAAAATTGGTGTTGTTCTAACGGCACCTGCTTCAATAACAGCTTCGCGCAGAGGAACTCCTTCATTGAGCCGGATATTCACAAAGTCAATGAGCAATATGGAGTTGCGGACCATAATCCCTGCCAGTGCAATCATACCAATCATTGAAGTTGCTGTAAAAAAAGCATTGAGCATCCAGTGACCTAAGACAATACCCACCAATGACAATGGAATAGCCACCATCATTACAAAAGGTACTTTAAGGTTTTGGAACCAGCCAACAATAAGCATGTAGATGATAACCAGTACCACGGCAAAGGCCGTTCCTAAATCACGGAACACTTCATAGGTGATTTGCCATTCACCATCCCATTTAAGTCCGAAATTATTCTCAACAAAAGGCTGGCCATTGTAAAATTCTTCAATACTATAACCTTCAGGCAGTTGTATTTCATCCATACGTTCGCTCATATCCAGAATGGCATAAACAGGACTTTCCAGCTTACCGGCAACATCAGCCGTTACATATACCACTTGCTTTTGGTTTTTTCTAAATATGCTCTTTTGCTTTGTTTCTTCTGAAATATTCACCAAATCGCCAACAACAACCATATTGCCCCTTTGCGACTTGATGCTAAGCATTTTTAAATCATCAATGCTTGCTCGTTCACTTTCATTTAAACGCAGTTTTATACCCACCTGCTGATGATCTTTTTCGGCATAAAGCTGAGACACTTGGGCCCCACTCAAAGCCATATTCAAGGCCTGAATAATTTGCTGTGGAGCAACACCTGCCAACATGGCTTTTTCCTTATCAACATCAAAATGATATTCAACCTGATCATCTTCCATCATCCAATCCACATCCACAACACTCTCTGTGTCAGAAAACAGATTTTTAACCTGCGATGCTACCTCTCGTTGGGCATCATAGTCAGGACCATAAACTTCAGCTACCAGGGTTGACATCACCGGTGGGCCTGGAGGTACTTCAACCACTTTTACATTAGCGTTAAATTGCTCTCCGATTACTTGTAAGCCTGGACGTAATTCCTTGGCAATATCATGTGATTGTAAATCGCGTTCTTTTTTTGACACCAGGTTCACCTGAATATCAGCCACATTCGACCCACGCCGCAAATCATAATGACGAACCAAACCGTTAAAGTTAATAGGCGCAGACGTACCTACATAAGTCTGGTAATTGGTTACTAACTTATGCCCCTTCAGATAGGCAGCCAACTCTTTTGTAACATTTGCTGTTTCTTCCAGAGTAGTTCCCTCCGGCATATCAATCACCACCTGAAATTCATTCTTGTTATCGAAAGGCAAGATCTTAACGGTTACCACTTTAAACAAGAATAAACTGGCAGATCCGAATAAAAGGACAGTAACGCCGATGATGAATACCCACCTTTTGAATGAATCTTCTATCATTGGGCGCATGGTTTTATTATACAACCTGTAAATTAAAGTCTTTTCAAGTGAGTAATCTTTTTCTTTATCATCGCCATCATCGTGCTTCAACAGGCGATAAGCTAACCATGGCGTAATCATTAGTGCAACCAATAATGAAAAAATCATAGCAATAGAAGCGCCAATTGGCATCGGACTCATATATGGCCCCATCATTCCCGAAACAAAAACCATCGGGATTACGGCAGCAATTACAGTAAAGGTTGCCAAAATAGTAGGATTACCAACCTCATCAATAGAACGCAGAGCCGCCTGCCAGAAAGGTAGTTGCTTCATCTTGAAATGTCGGTGCATATTTTCGGCGATAATAATTGAATCGTCTACCACGATTCCCGTAACAAACACTAAAGCGAATAAGGTAATTCGGTTGAGCGTATAGTCAAGGAAGTAATAGCTAAACATAGTTAGTGCAAATGTGATTGGCACCGAAATGAACACTACTAATCCTCCCCGCCAGCCCATTGCCAGCATCACCACAAATGTTACTGCTACAATGGCTCCCAAAAGGTGCATTAACAACTCTCCTACTTTATCAGAAGCAGTTTCACCATAATTACGTGTTACTTCGACCTGAATGTCAGCAGGCACCAGCTCCTCGCGCAATACATCAATCTTTTCTGTAATCTGTTCAGCCAATCGCATGGCATCGGCACCTCGACGCTTCGCAACTGATATCGTTACTGCAGGATATTCGCTTTGGTATTTAACCTTGTTTTCACTGGCTGTTCCGTAACCAAAAGCCACGTATGACTCAGGTAACTCAGGACCATCTTCAACCTTAGCCACCTGATGTAAATAAACGGGCGACTGCTGATATACTCCAATGACCAAATTAGCGACCTCATCCACATCTTCGAAGAATTTACCCGTTTGTACTGCGTACTCAGTGTTGTTGTTATTAAAGCTACCTGCAGAAACCTGCTGATTGGCAGCCTGCAATTGCTGTGCAATTAACAACGGATCAACATTAAATGCGGCCATTTTATCTCGTTCAAGTACCACCTGTATTTCTCGGTTTCGGCCACCAATTACTTTGGTTTCCGATACATCTGTTATTTTTTCAATTTCAGATGTTAACTCCTGAGCCACGCGCTTTAACTGGTAATCATCATAATTTTCGCTCCATAACGTGAGCCCCATTACAGGAACATCATCAATGGATCGGGTTTTCACCAGCGGTAATGTAACACCAGCCGGCATCTGATCCATATTTTTCATTATCTCATTGTAGAGCTTAACCAGGCTTCGTTCGATATCTTCTCCCACATAAAACTGAACAATTAACATAGCCTGTTCATTCAAGGACTGAGAGTAAACATATTCAACACCTTTTACATTAGAAATGACCTTCTCGATAGGTGTAACAACCTTTGATTCTACCTCTTTCGGGCTTGCTCCCGGGTATGCAATGAATATATCAGCTATTGGAACATCAATCTGAGGTTCCTCCTCCCGTGGCGTTAAGTATGAGCTATACACTCCAATAATCATAAAAGCGATCATTAAAAGTGGTGTAAGCTTAGATTTTATAAACATCCGGGCTAATGTCCCGGCAAATCCTGTCTTCATAATTTTAAGATTTTAAATTGGGTACATTAGTTTAATTGCAATGGAGCACCATCATATAAGCGTCCTTCAGCAGAAATGACAACCTGATTGCCTTCATTAAGTCCTGACAAGACCTCTGTTTTATCTCCATAAGTTGTTCCAAGTCGGACCCATCGTAACAAAGCCTGATTTGACTGGCTTACAGTCCACAAGCCTTTTAACTGACCACGTTCAACAATCGATGATGAAGCAACCAATAGTTTCTTTTCTTCACCTTTTAAGTGGTTAACGTGAGCAAAAATTCCGCTTCGTATAGCGTCCTTTTGTTTAGCATCGGGGTTTAAACTGATGCGGGCATCAAACTGTGAGCCCGAGAAACGACTTGATGGGCTAATACGTGCAACAGTTCCTTTAACAGGCATTTCACAAGCATCTATCATAACTTCAACAGCATCACCTTTATCCAACTTATAAACATCCGATTCAGGTATTTTGGCTATAACTTCGAACAGGCCCGGCGCTTCAATTGCCAGTAAAGGCATTCCCGGATTCGCCATATCGCCACCATCAACAAATCGCTGCGTGATAACTCCGCTATAAGGAGCACGAATATTAGCGTATGACAACATTTCAGTCACTTCCTCTTTGGCCTTTTGAGCGGCTTCCAGTTGGGCTTTGGTCATTTCATAATGCACAGTAATATCATCCAGTTCCTTTTGTGTAGCACTGTTACTGTTTCTTAAGGTTTGTATGCGTTGATAATCATCTTTGGCATGTTTATAAGCTGCTTTGGCCTGAATAATATTCGCTTCAACTTGCTTTTGTTTAGCCTGAATATCATTGCTTCGTATAGAAACCAGTAACTGACCTTTCTGAACAGCATCTCCTTCATGCACCAATACCTGATTGATCTGCCCCATAATTCGTGTGCTCAGTGTTGACTGATTGACAGAAGAAACGGTACCAGTGTAATGGTGCTTTTTAGGAACCGTAGTTAATTTTACTACTTGCACATTGGCTTTAACAGCTTCTTGTTGATTTTCTGATTCTGAAGAAGCTCCTCCACAAGCTTGTGTTAAATAAGCAATTACCAATGCGGCTATGGTTAACTTTAACGTTTTCATTTTATACTATTTTTTGTTTTTTTCGAATGATTTAGAATTAATTCTGGCTGGACTCAGATGCCAGCAACTGGTATTTAAATACTGCTACATTATAATTGTATATAGCATTGAGCTTTTTAAGAACACTTTCCTCCGCTTTGGTCTCCGCCATCAACAAATCAGATGTTTTCTCCATACCCTGGTTGTACCTGTTGGTTCTTATTCTAAGTGATTCTATCGCTTCATCAGCTGCCAAATTATAGGTCACCATCTGGCTTTCGGCTACTGCTATGGCCCTCGAAGCTTTTGAGAGTTCCATATTCTCTTTCTCAACATAATCCTGATAAACTATACGGGCTTTGTTGTAATTGGCTTTTGTTTGATTGTATTTACCTATGTTTCGACCACCATTAAAGATGCGCCATTGCAACTTGACACCTACCATATAGCTATTGTCGCCAAAGCCTCCAAAATCAGCATCGTACAAGTTATAAGCGCCAAAGGCATTTACACGAGGAGCAAACTTATATAAGTCACTCTTCGATAACTTCTTTTGAGCCTCTAAACCATGCTGCATAGCTAACACATCAGAACGATTCAGGATACTTGTTGCATTATTAAATGAAAATGAAACCTGCTTGATGGAGTCTGTTACCTGAATAGGTAAAGCAATATCCCGCCCCATTAAAAAGTTTAGCATTTCGCTTACATTCTTAACTTGGTTTTCCGCTTCCTGCACCATTGCCATTTGCTCATATTGCCGAACTCGAATGGCCATCACATCAGCTTCTTTTAAGTAACCTTGCTGTAAATTGTCTTCTGCCATTTTCAAATAAGAATTGGTGGCAGCCTGAGCTTTTTTCATCACCTCTACCCTGTTTTGAGCCAACTGTAAACCATAGTATGTTTGCTTTACCATAAAGCTAATGTGCTCTTTCGTATATTCAATTTTCTTTTCAGTTGCCTTCACCTGGTTATTGGCTGCTCCTTTTCCCGCCCATGCATCTAAATTTATAAGTGGTTGCTCAACCATAACCTGAGTGGCAAAATGATTAGTTTGTCCAGGGTCATTAATCACGGCCGGATCAAAATCGGCCATGGTTACACTTTGTTGTTGAAGTTTAAAGCCAAAGGCATATAAGGGATCATTAGATGTGGTGTATCCACTTGATAGTTCAACTGATGGCAAAAAGGCACCCAGGGCCTGTTGGTTACCTGCCTTTGCCGCTTCCACATCAGCAAGTGCTTTTTGTACCTCACGATTATTCTCTGAAGCTAAGCTTAAAGCCTCATCTAACGAAAAGTTTGCATCACTCATTTCTTCCTGAGCGTGCAGAAGGAGGCCTGCCAATAAAAAGCAAACCATTAATCCATGTTTAATAAGTTTTTTGTTCATATTTTTTGTTTGTTTTTTCATCATCAATAGTCTTTCAACTAAATTACACTACAAACATATATCTATTTTTCTACATATACAACTTTCTAGATGTTTAGATATTTAGTAAATCCTACTATCTTACTGTACGAATGACTATTAGCCGTATTTATTTTTTAGACAACAAAGTCTTTTATTAGACCCTTTTTCTAAATAAGGCTTTTTAAGTAATACAAGTTCCTAATTAAAATATACAATTTCCACTGTTATAAATCATATCGCCTCCTAATTGTATTTTAGTTACCTTTGCACTCACATTTATATAATATGATAGGCAAGTACAATACTTTAAAGGTTATAAAAGAGGTTGATTTTGGAGTTTATCTTGATGGAGGGGAAGAATTTGGAGAAATATTACTCCCAATTCGCTACGTACCGCCTGGGCTTAAACCCGAAGATGATATAGAGGTGTTTATATACCTCGATTCAGAAGATAGAGTCATTGCGACCACTGAAGAACCATATGCAACGGTAGGTGAACTAGCATACCTGGAAGTAATATCGGTTAATAAAACCGGAGCTTTTCTTGACTGGGGCCTGATGAAAGATTTGTTAGTACCATATCGTGAGCAGGCCGAACGTATGAAAGAAGGTGAAAAGTATGTGGTATACATCTATCTTGATGATGAGAGCCGCCGTATTGTAGCTACATCTAAACTTAACTCTGCACTTGATAATTTACTTCCTGAATATGAAGAAGGTGAAGAAGTTGATTTGATAGTAATTGGCAAAACAGATCTTGGCTACAAAGTAGCTGTCAATAATGTTCACACGGGAATGCTTTACCATAACGAACTCTTCAAACCAATTAAAATAGGTGATAAGTGCAGCGGCTACATCAAAAAGGTTAGGGAGGATGATAAGCTGGATATAACACTTGAGAAACCCGGCTATGAAAAGATTGATGGTTTAGCTGGTGAAATTCTTTCAATACTCAAATCAAAGGGTGGTCAAATGAATGTTTCAGATAAAAGCCCGGCTGAATTGATATATAAAGTATTTGGAACCAGTAAAAAAAAAAAAAAAAAAGCAATTGGAACACTTTACAAACAACGAATAATTGAAATCAGTAAAGACAGTATCAAACTATTAAAGTAAATATTCAGTTCAGCAACTGTTTCTAAAATCCGAATCACACAAATCTACATGTTGAATCAAAAATGCATCACTTATAGTGGTGTTAGTATTGTATTGTGAAAATTAAAATGAAAAAGTGGATTTTTTTGGTTGGAGGTTTATTTGCCTTCACTTATGTATCGGGAAAAACTAAGCAGCAAGATCAGTATCAACCTGCAAATACTTATCAACAGGTTCCTGCTAACATTCATTCATTGAGCGTTCAGCTTTTTAATACTATTGGCTATAGTGATCTGGAGGCAAGCTTTTGGCTAACAGCCTTTGATAATGCCCTCCATAGCTTTAATTTACGTTTGGCTCATCAACGATTCGAGGAGCAATATTTCGGAATTGGTCTGGGCTATGGTTATGACCTGAAGGTAAAACAACATTCTTTTCAACCATATTTTACCTATAACCATGATATTGAAACCTGGAAAAATGCAGCATTAGTAACAGGACTATATTACACCTATGGAGGCAGGTTTGACTTTGGAGCAGGAACGACCAGTAACTTCAACGAAGCCGGATATAATAATAATTCTCACTGGATTGATGCCTTCTACAACATAAAGTCATTTGGTGGTATTCAATTGGGTTTCGAATATTGTTTTATGAGTGATTCGTCAGATAAGTATTATGGCATTATCTTTCAGAAAACACTTTGGCGGAAGAAATAAGTAATTGAGGTTGTTCAGAAAACATTGCATCCCCGAACAACCTCAATCAACTACAAACTTTCAAATTTTTCTAAGTATAGATTAACCAATCAGAATTTTCCTGATAATCTTCAATCACCCTTGATACATTATTTGTGTTAAAAGACGAAAGCAGTTCCTGCATCTCATGACGCAAATGCACTGTAGCACCATCTATCAGCTTTGGAGAAAAACCTTTATTGCTTAAATATATTACATGTTCGAGCGAAATAACACGACTTAAAATTTTGCCTAAATCAACAAGCTTCCGTTGAGGTACATTGAAGTTAAGTTCGAAATTAAACAGGTCTTTAACTATAAGGGCCGCATTAGATGTGAGCTCAAATGATTTGATAAATTCCAGTAAGTTTACCTGTTTGGTCTTTTTCATCAGTTTTATAACACTTTCTGATATTTGAGAATACAGCATATCGTTTGAACCTTCAAAGATCTGAAACGGCCGGCTATCAACTGTTGAGCGCCCTGCTATATGATTTAATCTGTAGCCCTTCGCCCCTACCAATTGTAATAGTGTCTGAGAAGCAGCTTGCATCATATCGGTCGAAAGGCTCTTGACAGCATTGGCTTCAATACCTATCATTGACAAATCTTTAGCTAAACCTGCCTTTTTACTACTGTTCATACAATAAGCAGACACTGTGGTAAAATAAGATTGTAATTGACTTAAACGTTGCTGCACCTGATCATAGCTCAATAAACTCTTACCACTCACAAATCGCTTTTGACAATGATCAATAGCCTCATCCAACATCCGCTGTATAAAACCCATTGCCATACCGGGAAAGGACATACGACTGCGATGTAATAAATCCAGCATCAGCTTAACACCCGATTTCTCAGGTACTAGTTTTTGAGCGACTGGTATTTTAACATCAATTCTATTTCTTCCATATGGAATCTGGTATAAACCTAAATTCTCAAAAAACTCTTCCACTATAATTCCTTGATTTGCTTGTGTCACATCACAAATAAAAAAATCCAAATCCCTGGCCAGTCGCTCATCACCAGTATCTTTGCGAGCCGTTAGTAACCAAAAATCTGCCCAACCGGTTAATCCAGCCCAATGTTTGGTTCCTTTTAAATGAGCCAGACTGTCAGTTTCTGTAAATGACGTACGCATACTTAAAGCATCACTACCAAAATCAGGTTCTGTAATCATTAATCCACCCATATTTTGCTGCTCTATAAAACGCTTTAAGACCGCGGCTTTAGCATCCGGGAGAGCTGATTTAATAACCGGTTGCAGAAACAAAGCCATATTTATGCCAAATGTTAAAGAAAGCGCCAGTGATTCATATGAAGCTGCCGACATCAATGCAATACTTTCTTTTACATCACCACCTAAACCACCATATTCTTTAGGAATAATGGCTGAAAAAGGATTAACAGACATTATTTCACGCATAATAAATGGTGGCATTCCTCTTTTTATCCCAAGTTCATTAATATCACTTCTTTCGTGATAAACACTTTTCATTTTACTTTTTAATCCGCTAAGCATAATTGAAAATGATTCCTTCAGAGTATCATTCTCAGTTTTTGAAATTTCTGTTTGAAGCATTCGTTTTATTTTATGGAAGCCTGAAAATGCTTAGTAGGATTATTAATGAGCCACACACACATTCAACCGAAGTACACAAATTCGCAACTACCCTGTTAACTTATAATTCAATGACGAATGTATTCATTAGTTTTTAATTTCTATAGATTTTAGGATGTTTTTATCTTTTTATGTGAATTATTCTTGAAAATATAATTCAAACGTAGGCAATCATAGCAATAACACAAACTTCAGGATATTATTGGTCGAAAGTTTCGACTTTTTTAGACGATATATACACATTAATCTTAAGTTTTTGACCACTGGTCAAAATAGGGACATTTTGTTGATTACTTCTTCCATGATTTAGTAACCCTATTGTACTACCATCGTAATTCTGTTCAAAATCACTTTAGTGAACACACGCATTTAAAATCTACTAATCGAATAGACTTATGTCATTGAAAAAAATCTTAAGTTCTTGTTTGGCATTGCTGCTATTTATCAGTTTAACAAAGTCGCAGGAGCAAGCAAGGCATCCTAAAAAAATGTATCGAAATGAAGAAGGTCGCTTGTTTGCGAACAAACATCAGCCAATGTATTTAATGCTTTCAACTACTCCTGATGCTAAAGGAGATACAGAAGCCCTTGAAAGTGAGACTTGTCCTAAATATGCTAATCCTTTTTATTTTGACTCGGAAGGCTTAAATACAATTCGCACCCCATCGCAAGTTGATCCTGAAACAAAGGAATTGGTTTATCCGGTTGCTGATGTCGTATTTCAGGTTTACGCTGATGGTATTGCACCTACAACAAAAGCCACCTTTAGTAAGGCAAATAAACACGTGCGAAACGACAGCGTTTTTTATGGTGCCGGATTAACAATAGAGCTGAGTGCTTATGACAAAACATCGGGGCTTGACAAAACTTACTATAGCATTAATGATGAAGACTTTAAAATAGTTGAAGGCACTATTAACATTTCGGAAGAGAAGCATTACTCGCTAAAATACTATAGTGTTGATAATGTAGGTAACGTTGAGAGCATAAAAGAAAAACTATTCATTGTTGATAAAACAGCCCCTGCAGTTAACTGGAAACTGGTTGGAGATGTTTCGGGCAAAACGGTATCAGCCCGTTCGAAAATTGAATTGCTGGCTGTTGATAAAGTAACCGGAGTTAGCCATATCAAATATCAGTTAAATGACGATCCGGTTAAAACCTATACTAAACCTATTGATTTGAGCATGATCGAAAACGGTAACCATGATTTTAAATTCTGGGCAAGCGATAAAGTTGGTAACCGTTCAGACGGCAGTAGTCATACCGAAGACATTGCTGGTGGAGACATGACAACCTTTTCGTTTGTGATTGATTACGATCCGCCTGAAGCTACAGCAACAATTATAGGCGATCAATTCCAGGGTAAATATCTATATGTATCGGAACGTAGCAAGTGTGAGTTGGATGCCAAAGATAATCAGCTGGTTGTTGACAGGACAATGTTTGGTACAAATCGGGTGGAAATAAACAATAAGTATGATAAGCCATTTGCATTTGATACTCAAAAAGCTTTACAAGCTATTTATTTTCAATCATATGACATGGTAGAAAACAAGTCAAAGGTGGGTAAGCTATCTGTTTTTATGGATACTGAAGCACCTTCAACCGGCATTGATTATAGTGGACCTCAATTCTTTAACAGAGATACTTTATTCATTAACAAATCTACTGAAATAAAACTTTTCTCAGAAGATAATGCTTCAGGCGTTCAAAAAATTGTTCATAAAATCAATGGGAATGAAGAACGTGAAACTTCAAGTTTCAAAATACCTGACGAAGGATTTTATGAAATAAACTTCTCATCCATTGATAATGTTAACAATAAAGAAAGTGCCAGAACCAGCCAGGTATATGTTGATAATGAAGGGCCTGATGTATTTATCAATTTCAGTATAAAGCCAACACGACAGGAAAAACACAATGGCAAGGACATTTATGTTTATCCCCCATTTGTGAAACTCTACATTGGAGCAACAGATAAACATTGCGGTACCAAAAACATTCTTTACAGCATTGATGGTGGCCAGAAGAAAAATTATAACAGTAATGGCTCTCCATCAAGCATGGAGCTATTTAAGGAAGAACGAATCTATAGTGTGGAAGTTGAAGCAAAAGATAAACTAGGGAACGGAAAGACAGAGACCTTACAGTTTAAGATTTCGAGAAACTAATAAACTCTCTAAATTAAAAATGGCGAAGTTATTAAACCTCGCCATTTTTTATCTATAATCGAGTTATAATCAATTTAAAAATACAAATCGCGCTCTCCTTCTTTAATTTTGCCCAGGCGCTCAATTAATTTCGATTTAAATCGCTCATCTTCATAATCTTTTAGACTATCTTCAATCAACTGATAGCCTTTTTCTTTTGTCTTTTGAGGAGCATAATCTTCCAGATATTCAGCCAGTGTTAAAATGGCATTGGGCTGACAGAAGCGTTTAATAAACCCAGGCACTGAGAATTCCATAAAGTGCTCACCAGTACGATTTAATCGATAACAAGCTGTACAGAAAGAAGGAATATAGCCATCTTCAACCAGTTCTTCCATCACTTCGTTTAAGGAACGGTCATCGCATATTTCAAACTGCTCATGATCCAAGTTCTGCTGCTCCTTATGGCTGGTGTAGCCTTTCATTTCAATATTCGTTCCTCCGTCTATTTGCGAAACTCCATATTGCAATATTTCATCACGTATATATCCTGGCTCACGTGCTGTTAAAATCAATCCTGTGTATGGCACTGCCAAACGCAGAACTGCTACCAACTTAGTAAAATCGGCATCGCTTACTTCATATTTTTTATCAACTTCAAAACCTGATGCCGATTGAATACGTGGAAAAGAAATAGTATGTGGCCCAACATTATAAACTGCTTCGAAATGGTTAACGTGACGCAATAAGCCCATTACTTCGAAGCGCCAGTCATATAATCCAAACAAGGCGCCAATACCAACATCATCAATTCCTGCTTCCTGAGCACGATCCAGTCCCGCAAGTCGCCAATCGAAGTGTTTTTTAGTGCCTTTCAGGTGTACTTTCTCGTAAGTAGGTTTATGGTAAGTTTCCTGAAAAATCTGATAAGTACCAATTCCAGCTTCTTTAACTATTTTATAACCTTCAACATCCAATGGAGCTGCATTAATATTAACACGACGTATCTCTCCATTTTCATGCTTTACTCCATAAACAATTTTTACGGTATCTGCAATAAACTGAGCATCATAACGAGGGTGCTCGCCATAAACCAATATCAGTCTCTTATGCCCTGTATCTTCCAAAGCAACAACCTGATCAATGATATCCTGCTTACCCAAAGTCAGGCGCTCCTGCTTCTTATTTGATGAACGGAAGCCGCAGTAAGTACAATCGTTAATACATAAATTACCGACATACAATGGTGCAAACAAAACAATCCGCCTGCCATAAACCTGTTCTTTTAACTTTTTGGCAGCTGACTTAATAGCATCAACCATTTCCGGTTCGTTTGCATTTAACAGTATGGCCGTCTCCTGAAGACTTAAGCGATTCTTATTTAAAGACTTATCAATTACCGCTTGTACTTGCTCCATACCCGGGCTTTGATTTGCCTCAAGAATCTCATGAATTTCATCTGCATCGATAAAATTCTCCATTGGCTTATCAGCCAATTTATATTGTTGTGGATTATAAATTATTGACATTTTACCTGCTTTTACCTGATGTCCCCATCATGACTCCAATGCTCAAAATTAGGTGTTTTAAGCTAATTTAAGCAATAAAATACCAGAATTATTTCCTGAATGATATCATATAAAGAAAGCATCATTTACAGAAGTAAAGAATTGATGCTTTTCCACTTACAATATGGCTATATAACTGAAATTAAAATCCTGAATGTAAAATTAACAATTCAATTAAGTGACAATCTAAATTAGAAGCTTACAGGTGCTTTGAAACTATTCATTTGCATCATATGGAGCTGTTGTTGCTGCATTAACCACAAGTTATTGTTAAGTGATCGCGTTGGCCCATAACCTCTAACGCCAATACTAATAGGTACAACAACTTCGCCTAATACTTTTGAATCATCATGCTTTGCTACTCTGTATGTAAATGAACTTTTATTA